>CAZMDV010000053.1:0-12263 GCA_964564875.1 uncultured Salinivenus sp. | reverse complement strand
CTCCCCGGTCTCCTGAGGTCGCCCCTCGCCGGTGAGCACGGTGGGGAGGGTGCGGAGCAGCAGATACACGTCGAGCCACAGCGACCAGTTCTGCACGTAGTGCACGTCCAGATCGACGCGCTCCTCGAAGCTCAATCGGTTTCGGCCAGACACCTGCCAGAGTCCCGTGATCCCCGGGGGCGTATCGAGCACCACCTCCTTGAGGCCGTCCATGTCCGGACGTTCGGACGGCATGTACGGGCGGGGACCGACCAGGCTCATCTCCCCACGGATGACGTTCAACAGTTGTGGGAGCTCGTCGAGGCTGCACCGGCGCAGAAATTTCCCCACCGGCGTGACGCGCGGGTCGTCGTCGAGCTTGTGGTACGTCCGGTACTCTCTTCGGCGCCGGGGATCACGGGTGAGCACGTGATCCAGCCGCTCCTCGGCGTCGGTGTACATGCTGCGAAACTTGTAGACCGTGAAGCGTCGTCCCCCCATGCCCATCCGTTCCTGGCGATAAAAGACAGGGCCCGGCGAGTCCACGTAGATGAGGAGGGCGATGAGCGCAAACACCGGGGCCAGGAGCAACAGGCCAAGCCCGGCCCCTACGAAGTCGAGCACCCGCTTTACGATCCACGTGCCGTGCTCTGGGGTCGCCCCATTGCGAACCCCGTAGCCCCGGAGCCCGTCGCCCGACGGGCCTGTGCCCCAAAGGGCCGGGGCGCCCGGCACATCCCGGGCAAAGAAGACATTGTCGAAGTGCTTCGCGTACTGCCGGAGGAGCCGGGCCCGACGCTCGTGGGAGAGATTCGGGACCGACACGATGGCGTAGGACGTGTCGAACCTACGAGAGAGGTACGACGCCCAGCCCGGGTGGTCCAGGGTCGAGTCCGAGACCTCCGTTCCCTCCGGATCACTGAGCACCGCCACAGGGCGAAGCCCGATTTCGGGCCACCGGTTCAGGGTGTCCAGGATGCCGTCCTTGTTTTCCGCCGAACTGATGACGACAGCCGGGAGTCCCCACCACGAACAGCGGGCGAGGAGGATGCGGGTCAGCCCCCGGGTGACGGGCAGGGCGACCGTTCCGAGCCCCCCTGCAGCCGCTACAAGAAGGACTGCGTGCACATCCTGAGTGGCAAGAAACACCGTGAATGCGGACGTGCCGGCGATGACGCCCGTCACCGTGGCGAGGCGCCGCATCTCGATCGCGGGATGGATAAACTGGAAGTGGTAGAACCCCGAGAAGCCAAGGGCCAGGAAGAGGGCCGGGGCCAGCACGACCGACACCGGATAGACCTGCGCCGCCGCTTCGGGGATTCCGCTGAGGGCCGTCACGTAGGTACCGGTCGACAGCAGAATGAAGCCCAGCGCATCCCCCAGGAACAGCGTGAGGGCCATCGTCCACTTCGCCGTCGGTTGGTTTTGGAACGTTCGCAGCGTGGCATAGCGTCGCGCCGGGGTCGACGGTGCCGGATCGTTGGCCGGAGCACGTCGGATGGTCCCGGATTGGGGCATGCTGGCTGTCTGAGAGGGTGCGAATTCGCTGCGTGGAGGAGGTCTGCTAAGCCGGTTAGGGGGAGGGGGCGGATGGGGAGGACGGAGCCCGGGCCTTCGGGCCGCCGGTGAAATTGGCGTAGGCGGACCGGACGAGCCGCGAGAAGGACGTGCGAAACGACGACACGTCGAAATTCTCGGCGTGCGCCCGAATTTCCTCTGGGTGAAGCTGCGGCCGCACGTCGTCGAAGGTGCGCACGGCCTGCTTCAGGGGGGCGACCTCCTGGCGGTCGAAGAATACTCCCGTCGTTTCGGGGATCACCGTTTCCGTCGCGCCCCCGCGGCCGTAGGCGATGACGGGCGTCCCACAGGCCTGGGCCTCCACCGGGACAATGCCAAAGTCCTCCTCCGCCGCAAACACGAAGGCCCGCGCATTTTCCATGTAGCGGGTGACGGCATCGTCGGGCTGGTAGCCGAGCATCGTGACGTTGTCCTCCGCCAGCCGCTCAATCTTGTCAAACTCCGGCCCGTCCCCAATGACGATGAGCTCTCGCTCCGGCATCTCGTTGAAGGCCCGGACGATCAGGTCGACGCGCTTGTAGGGGACGAGGCGCGAGGTCGTCAGGTAGTAGTCTTCCTTGTCCGTCTGTAGCGAGAACCGGTCGACCTCCACCGGGGGATGCACGACGTGGGCTCGCCGCCGGTACGTGTCCCAAATGCGACGCGCAACGTGCTGGGAGTTGGCGACAAAGACATCCACCCGCGGCGCCGTACACACGTCGTAGAGCCGCATATAGTGCAGAATCGGTCGCGCAATTAGGTTGCGGAGCCGTTCGCCAATCCCGTCCGCGTCCAGGTAGTCGTGATACAGGTCCCACGCATACCGCATGGGGCTGTGCACGTAGCTGATGTGCAACTGGTCGGCCCGGGTGAGGGCCCCTTTCGCGACGGCGTAGCTCGACGACACGACGACGTCGTGGTCGGAGAGGTCGAACTGCTCGACCGCGAGCGGCGCGAACGGAAGATAATACCGGTAGGCACGCTCGGCGAAGGGAAGCTGCTGGAGAAACGACGTTTTCACGGGCTTGCCCTGCAGAAAGTCGCGCTGCTCCTCCGGCACAAAGTCGATCAGGCTGTAGAGCTGCGCGTCGGGAATCACCTGGATCATCTGTTCCAGCACGCGCTCGGCCCCCGCGTACACGGGCAGCCAATCGTGAACGAGCCCGACCCGATCGGGAAGCGGCGCGTCCGAAGGACTTCCATTCCCGATCGGGGCGGAAGGCCCGATGTCATTCCGGCCGTCAAACGGGGATGGGGACATGAGTGGGCGGTACAGACTATGGCGTCTGACGCGTCGGCCCCCGCACAGCATGCAAGTCCTCGCCTCGGCGGCACACTTGCGAGTCCTGGATGGGGTGGCATCCGACCGAGACGGCCCTCCCGAACCGCGAGCCGGGGTGGGGGGCTATTCGAGGAGTGACTTCTGCCGCTCTCCGGCACCTGGTCACTGATGGGGTTTCGTTACAAAACGACAGCGAACGGCGCCAGGAGCAACGCGACGTGCTGGTGCGGGGAAGAACGTTGGGAACCAACACCATCAGTATACCGCGCCGCCGACTCCAGTTGCTCATCCTTTGGATAAGGCCATGCCCTTGATGCGAATGAAGGGGAGGAGACGTGCGGAGCGACTAGCCATCGGATTCTGCCCAGTGCGTCCTCCAAGTCATCCGAAGAATGACCGGAGCACGGCTTTGCGTTCTCTCTCTGCGCCATTGAGAGGCCGAACGAGCAGTCTCGACGGAAAGCCGGGAGCGTCCCAGCCAAAGCTATCGGCGTGCATTGAGCGAAAAGATGACCGTGCGGGAGGAGGTTTTCGGATGACCCTTTAACTTCCCGATTAGGAAGAGGGGGCTCCGTTCCGCTACTATTCAAATGTTTGTAACCGGCCCTCCCCCCACGGCAATCGCATCAACTACAAAACTTCCTACACCGTCGCTCTGAGCTTGACTCAGAAGCCTGTCCCGACCACCGTCGGGGCCTATCAACCGAACGGATAGGTTGCAACTGTCGGTTGGATGGGCTCCACACGAGCGGAGCGACTGACGAAGTAAATCAAGTTTGGAGCGACGAAGGTGATTGCTTTTTGCGTCTCATTTGCTCGAAAACAGACACCGGAGGACTTCTGAACCGAGCAGAAATTTGATGCGATTGCCGTGCCCTCTCCCCGTCGCTTCACGCGTTCTCCCCACCGTAGTCCGCGAGGCCATGGAAGATCCCTCTCACGACTCTGAGAAAACGCTGGATCAGGTCCTAGATCCAGGCCCCTCGATCGACACCATTGTTGCTTCATTCCTGGAAGACCTGAACCGGGACAGTTCGGAAGACCGGGAAGCCGGGGGAGGGGGGCGAGTAGCAGAGGGGGACGGTCTCCCGGAGCACCGCATTGAATCCGGGCTCTCCCACGACGAGGCGGAAGCCCGGTCGAAGTCCCGCGATCCGGCCCGCACGGCCGTGGTGGAGGATACGATCGATGCATTTCGCAGTGCGCTGGATGAGAGCCGCGTTGAGGAGAGAAACACCGGGTCGCGAGGACGAGACACGTACGTGCCCGGACCGACGTCGGAAGCCCAGGTCATATCGGTTTGTAGCCACAAGGGCGGGACCGGAAAGACGACGACCGCCATTCACCTTGCGGCGGCCCTCGGGCTGTCGGGGCGGCGCTCCCTCGTGATCGACCTGGACCCGCAGGGGTTTTTGACCCGAGCCATGAATGGGGGAGAGCCCGCCGTCGACCAGTCGGTCGCTGCCTTCTTCGATCCGGCCGTCGAGACGCACCCGCTCCCGATCCGGGACGTCAGCGGGTTCGACCTCATTCCTGCCTCCAGCACCCTCACCAGGCGGATGCAAGACCTGAACGCGCCGAGCGACGTGCTTTGGGTCCGGGAGGCCCTCGCGGAGGCGGAGCTGGAGTACGACTTCATTTTCTTCGACACGGCGGCGGCCATGACGGTCTACAGCCTGAATGCGCTGGTAGCGAGCCAGCACGTGCTGATCCCGGTGCTGCCGGAGTACCAGTCCGTCGTGGGCGGCGAACAGACCTACCAGACTGCCCAGCTGGTGAAGGCGAAGCTCAACCCGCAGCTGGAGTCGGCGATGTTTCTGCTCACGCAGGTCGACGGGCGAAAGCGGATGCACCAGACCTACCAGGAGCACGTCCGGGAGAAGTACGGGGCGGACGTTCTGGAGGGCGTCGTGCGCACGAACGCCGCGCTGGCGAGGGTCCGCGAGGAGGGACAGACCGTGTTCGATTGCGATTCAGGATCGCGGGGCGCGCAGGACTACGCACGCGTGGCCGATGAGGTGGTCGGTCGCGTCCTAGAAGCGGAGGGGGCCGAGGACCACCCGACGTGCGCCCAAAACGTGTAGTCGCAGCAAGGGGGAAGCGTGCTCCAAAGGATGGGTGGACGGGCCGGGCGTTTTGGTTAGGGTAAATCTTGGTTGGAGCACGCTAGCTGGGACAGGCCCGTCGGCGACGTTGAATTCCACAAGTCGGACCCCGCGCAATGCAAAACGGCACGCTTTCCTCGACTCCACGCTCGGAGGCGCCCGCCGCGTCCTCCGGTTCGGGGTCGGAGGCCCAGGCGACCCGGCCTGGAGACGACCGCCTGGATTTTGCGGGCATCCTCAAAACCCTGATGCGCGGGAAGTGGATCATTCTCGTCACCAGCCTCCTCGTAGTCGGGGCCGTGCTCGCCTACACGTACACGGCGCCCACGGTCTACCGAGCGACCAGCATGGTGCGGATCGATTCGGAGGACGCGAGCCCCACGAACGTCGCGCAGGCCAACGCGAACCGGCAGGACCGCAGCGCGGAGAGCGAGATTGGGACCCTCCGCAACTCGATCGAGCTGGCCCGCCGCGTGGCGAAGAAATTGCGAGCTACGGACGAGGCGGACGGGGCGTCGCATGCCTTTCCAATTCTCAATCCTCCCGACTCGGAGCAGGCGTCCGAGGAGAGCAACGTGGCCCGCAGGATCTTGGAAGCGGTGCAGTTTGACCCCTCCCAGCAGGATCGGAACATGATCCGCATTTCCGCCGAAAGCCGCGTTCCGGAAGAGGCGTCCACGCTGGCGAATCTCTACGCAGAAGCGTACAAGGAATTTAGCCAGGAGAAGGCGCGCTCCGGCATTGAGGCGGCGCGCACGTTTTTGGAGACGCGGGCGGAGGAGCAGCGCCAGAAAATCCGGCGGCTCGAACAGCAGTGGGAGTCGTTTGCCCGGCGCAACCAGCTCCCCGCCCGAGGGGAGGAGGGCGAGCGCCTGACCCAGGAGTACCAGCGCCTGCAGACCCGGCGCGATGAGCTCGCCTTTGAGCTCCAAAAAGAGAAGACGCAACTGGGGCTCCTCCGCCAGCAGCTGGAGCAATTTCAGCCCCGGCTTCAGAAGAGCGTGCTCGAGGAACAGGAGGCCCAGGATCTGCGGAGCGAAATTCGGGCCCTCCAGGAGCAGATCACCCAGATGCGGGTGAAGGCCGCGCAGTACTACGCCACGAATCCCGGTCTGGAGGGAGACACGACCCGGATCCGGAGCGAATTCCCCGAGCTCGCGCGCCTCAACCGGAGGATGGATGCGCTCCAGGAGCGGAAGCGAGAGCTAACCCAGCGACTCACCGAAGAGACCGGTCCCCGACAGTCGGTCGGGGCCGAGAGTGCTCCCCTGGAGCGTGCCGCCCAGCTCCGCACCCGGATCACCGAGAAAGAGGTTGCGGTGAACCAGCTTCAGTCCCAGGTCGCAGCCTTGGACTCGCAGATCACTGCGTATGAGCCGCGGCTCGAAGAAATTCCGAAGCAGCAGGTTCAGCGCAAACAGATCGAGCGGCGGTTGAAGCAAGCCGAGTCGTTCTACCAAACGATCGTGAGCGAACTGCAGCGAACGACGGCCGCCGAGGAAGCGGAGCTCGGCTACGTGGAGGTGGTGAAGAGCGCGTTCGCGCCGCGCACGCCGCATCGTCCCCGGACGACCCAGAACGCCATTCTCGGCCTCCTTCTCGGAGTGGGGCTTGGAGTGGCGCTTGCGTTCTTGAACGAGGCGACCACCACCCAGCTCCGTCGGCCGGAAGACATCGAGGACAAAGGGCATTCCCTCCTCGGCGTGATTCCGGCCATGGGGCCCGAGATCGAGAACGCCTTCGGCGGGCGCGAATACGTGGACGTGGAGGGGCATCAAGTCAGCACGCGCCTGATGCCCCTCCTCCATCCGTGGTCGTCGATCACGGAGGACTACCGCCGGATCTGGAACACCCTGGTGCACGCTCAGGGCAACGCGTCGGCCCCCGGATCGTCCAATGTTGTCCTCGTGACCAGCGCGCATCAGCAGGAGGGAAAGACCACCACGGCCATCAATCTGGCGCTGACCGGGGCGCTCAGTGGTCAGCGGGTGCTCCTCATCGACGCCGACATGCGAGCCCCCACGGCTCACACGGCGATTGGGATGCCGCGTACGCCCGGTCTCGCCGAAATCTTCGAGGTGCTAAGTACCATGGTGCGTGCCGGTGGGCAGGACCGCGCCCGCCTGGAGGGGAACACGGTGCCGAGCAATCCCCTGAACGATTCGTCCATCCACCGCACGCTGGTCGATGGGCTCCGCTTTATTCCGGCCGGGGATGCCCAGGAGGCCCCGACGAAAATCCTCGATCCCGGGCACATGCGTCGGTTCGTCGAGGTGGCCCAGCAGCGCTTCGATCTCGTCGTCGTCGACACTCCGCCGATGCAGGCCGCGAGCGACGCAGTCGTCATGGGTGGGCAGATGGACGCGCGCGCCCTGGTCGTCTCGGCCATGGGGGCCGACAGCCACGGACTCGACTCCGTGATCGCGTCTTTCCGCGACGTGAACACGCCCGTTGCGGGCGTCGTCTTTAACCGGTTCGACGAGCAGGGTGCGGAGAGCAGCGGCGCCTACGGGCACCAGGAAGCGGGGACGGAGCCCCCTATGGGAGGGTAGAGCACTCTAGCCGACCCCCGTGGCGTGCGCACCGAAACGCATCCCACGCGTCGCTCGGCACCATCGCGTCGTTCCACGCCGCCGCGCTGTCGAGAAGGGTGGGCCGCACGCCAAGCTGGTGTCCCAGCTTCAGCATGTGGTAGAACTGGCTCGGCTCCTGGCCGGGCTCCTTCCAGAAGCCCGCATTGAGGGTCGCTGCGGTGTCGATGGGCGTCGACGGCGGCTCCCAGCCGCCCCGCTCTCCGTCGAGACGGCCCCAGTTCGCGTCCACGTTGCTCCCGAGGCCCGGCGAGTGGCGGTACATCATCGCCTCCACCTGCTCCTCCAGCAGCACCTCGAACGTCTCGCGGTGCAACCCGGGTCGGTAGCGGTCGAGCCAAGAAAACAGGTCGTGACCTGCCCCGAGAAGTGCACCGCAGATGTGGCGGTTTGTGGACCAGGACCGCGGGTTACGCTGCGGATGGCCGGTCTCGTTCCCGAACGATTCGCACACCTCAAGCGACTTCATGTGCGTGAAGACGCGCCGCAGGGGATGCGCAAGGTCTAGACGGAGGAGGTCGTCGAGGTGCGTGTTCTGGTACTGCCAGTCGACCGGGCGATTGCCGAGCTTGTGGCCGCGTCCACTGTTGATTCGCACAGCGAGCTCGTACCAGGCGTTGTCGAGCCAGAGGTCGTAGGCACGCTCTTTGTCCCCCGCGTACGTCCCGGTGACGTGCGGAGCAAGGTCGAAGGGGAAGGCCCCGCCGGGCCACGTGTACCAGTCGGCGTTCGACCACGTGCCCCCATTGTGATTGCCCAAAGCATCGAGGTCGTCCGCTACGTCGTGCGACTCAATGACCTCCCAGAGCTTCACCGTCGCCCACTTCTTGAGGTTCACTAGGCGATACCCCTCGTCCGACTGGCTCGTGACGTCGGTGTAGCCGGGCCGGACGAACTGCGACTCGACGCTCTCGAAGTTGTCCGTTTCGGCACTCAGAAAGCGCGTCGCCCACCACAGCTCCTCCAGGCAGTCGGGATGATCGGGCGCGGTTGCGGAGGCGCATTCTTTGAAGTCAGAGAAGGACTCATGGGCGCCTCCGGCCGCCCCCTCAACCGGGTCCCAGAAGCCGGAGCGCCAGTCGCTCCACGCCCTGATCTCCTCCCCCCACATGTCGAGGGGATGATGCACAGGGAGCCACTCGTTCCAATCGGGGAATTGGATCGGGGCCGGGACGTGCATTCCGTCCCGTGTCGAATCGATCTCGAAGTCGTCGGAGGAGGGACCGCCCGGAAAGACGTGCGGGAGCATCTCCCGGTCCCGGTCGAGCGCCCACTCAACGCCGGCCCCCGCCGCGGCGTACTGACTGCCCCCGCCCGGCATGTCGGCAATCCGGGTGCCGGTCGTTCGGGGATCCGTCTCGCTGCGACTCGCCACGCTGGTGGGGCCGGGCTGGTACACCGGATGCCACGGGCGCCCGGGCGGATCGTAGGAGCGGCCAGTGTCGGGATCGTTCAGCTCGTAGCTCCGGATGTAAGCAGCGATCTTCTTGCCTTGGCTTTCGGACAGGCCGTGGAACTTGCTGCGGGCAATGATGGACTTGTTGGAGAACGCAAAGTACGCGAGGTCGCGCCCGTTGGAGGCGTGGCAATCCGCGCAGGCGGCCGTGATGGATTCTGCCGTTCCCCAGTGCGGTGTTAGCAGGTTGCGCTGGTGCCAGAGCGTCTTGCCCTCGGCGACCGCCGTGGACGTTCTGTGTCCCTCGGGGGCCGTCCACGTTGCGGGATCGTCCCAGACGAACGTCGTGCCGTCGATGGCGTCGGAATCGTCGGCGCGCCGGAGCTCCAGGCCGAGAATGCGGTATCCGGTGCTCGGATCGCCAAAGTCGTCCGGGCTGTCTTCGGGAAAAGCGTAGTTGAACCGGACGTCGATGGTGTTGCGCCCGTCTACGAGCGCGCCTCCAATGTCGGCGACGGCCACCTCGAACCGGATGGTGGGGTACGGCCCGTCGATGCAGTCGAACGCGGACTCCGGATGTTTGCAGGTCGCGATGGCGTCGCTCAGGTCGGTCCACGGCCCGCCGTTGAAGCGAATGGACGCCTTCGACACGTCGTAGCCCTCCCAGTAGGGATAGCCGATGGAGTACGCCCGGAGATACAGGCTGTCGGCCGCAGACCCGCTGCTGGCGCGGACCGTGACGGATTTTGTGTATCCGTCCGGACCAATCACTTCGATGGGCAGCGTCACGGTGTTGGGGCGCGGGGCCGTCGCAAATGCCAGGGCGGCGGCACCGAGAAGGGCGAGCGGAGGCGCAGACATGAGCACTCCGCCGATCCGTCCCCGGGGTGGGGAGAAGGCGTAGGAGACGGGGACGCTCCGGAAATCAGTGGGACCCCACACGGCTCGCCCGAGCTCCACCAAGAGGACGAGCAGTGGGAGAAGTATTTCGACTCGCATCTCTGACCCTGGTCCGTGTGGAAGGAACGAAGCCGTGGGGCCATCTCCCCCGCGAATCGGGCGACACCACGATTCACGCGGCCCGTACGGCGACGAAGGTGTGGTTCGCGCTCCGGCGGTCGGTCTCGTCTACGATGGACAGGTCGGCCTCGGACATCGCCGAGCGAATTTTTGCGGGCGGGCGGCGAATCCCTCGGGCGCCCCGGCGCCATGCCTTGGGCAAGAGCAGGTTGGGGAGCGCATTGCGGAGCCGGTACAGCACCGATCGGGGGCGCGTGTCGAACCCGAGTACGGCCACACCGCCAGAATTCAGCGTGCCCTGCGTGCGACGAAGGTACGAGTCAATCACGGACCACCGGTCGATGTGCCGGAACGTGATGTGCGAGACCACGAGGTCCGTGCCGACGTCGTCCCAGTCCGCACTCGGCTCGACTACGCGCAGCGGGAGCTCTCGCTCCTCAGCGTGCTTCCGAGCCAGGCGGCGCATGGTCGGGGCCACATCGACGCCCACGGCTCGATCAAAATGCTCGGCCAACGGAAGCAGCACGCGGCCCACCCCACAGCCGATCTCAACGACCCGGCGGGTTTTTTGGAGATGAGGACGAGCGTGCTCCAGAAGGTGATGGGCCGTCCGTCGGCCCTCCTGCCAGAAGCGGTCCATGTCGCCGTCGTGGGCCATGTCCACGTACCAGTAAGGAGCGTCCTGGGCAAACGATTCCCAAACGGGTTCGGATGCGCTCATGGGCTGTACGCCGTTTTCGTGGTTCTTGGGAGGGCCGGTCGGCTAGCGAGGCCCCCGGCACACCTCGGAAATTACGCGCTCTACGTCCTGCTGCATCTGTTCGAGGGAAAAGCGTCGGCGGGCGTAGGCCTTCGCCTTCTGGCCCATCGAACGGGCGCGGTCGGGCGCCGATAGGAGGTCCTCGACCGCCGTCGCCAGCGCCTGGGGATCGCCCGGCGGGACGAGCACGCCGGTGTCCGGCTCCCGCACGATCTCCGTGGGGCCGCCGGCGCGGGTCGCAATGACGGGCGTTCCGGCCAGCATGCCCTCCACGATCACGCGCCCGAACGGCTCGGGGGCGACCGAGGTGTGCAGGACGAGGTCGACAAACTGCATGAGTCGCGGCACGTCGTCCCGGAAGCCGAGGAAGTGCACGCGATCCGCCACGTTCAGTCGCCGGGCGGTGCGCCGAAGATCCGCCTCGTAGGGCTCGTCGCCCCGAAACAGCGTGTCGCCGACAAACAGCACGTGGGCCTCCGGGAGGTCCGGCAGCGCCTCCAGCATTACGTGCTGCCCCTTCCACGGCGCCAGGCGGCCAAACACGCCCAGGAGCGGAGCGTCCGGCTCATCGAACTCCTCGCGCAGGGCCTCAAGGTCGGACGGGCCAATCGCGTCGAAGGGGTCGGCGTCGATCCCGTTGTAGACGACGGTCGTCTTGTCCACCTGGCCCCCGCTCTGCCGGAATGCGGACTGGGTCGCCCGCGAGTTTACGATGACACGGTCGACGAGCCCGTTCGCTCCCGTCACGGCCACGCGTCGGTTGAGGGCGCTGAAGTGGTCGGCGGTGAGCATGTCGTGCAGGCTCCAGACGACCGGGCGGCGCGCCACGGCTCCGGCAAGCCCCGCCACGAACATTGCCTTCTGCGAGTTTGCGAAAAGCACGTCGTGGTCCCGCGCCGTCCGGGCCACCCGCGCCGTAAGCCGGGCGAGGCCGGGGAGGGCCTGCAGGGCCGCTCCCCACCCGGCGGTCTTTCGCACGTTCAGGAGCGCGGACGGGGCCGAGTACGCCTCCGCGGCGATGCCCGCGTCCCGAAGTCGTTCCAGAAAAGGCCCCGCCTCGAAGAGAACAACGCGGCTGGTGTCCCGAAAGGCCCGGGCCACGTCCAGGAGGTACAGTTCGGCCCCGCCCAGTACCCCGGCCTGATCCAGAAAGAGAACGCGGGGCGTGCTCATAGCACTTCTTCGTACACCGATCGGACCTGTCGGGCAACCACGGGCCAGTCGTAGCGGGCGGCCGCAAACTCGCGACAGTCTGCCCCGCTGGGTAGTGGGAGCGACCCGTCGAGGGCCGCGACGAGGTGGGCCTGGAGGGCCGTGGTCGAGGCAGATTCCATCACGAGGTCGGAGGCAAGATCGCCGACCACCTCGGGGAGGCCGCCCACCGGCGTCACCAGCGCGGGGGTGCCTGCCGCCAGCGACTCGGCCGCCACGAGCCCGAAGCCTTCTAGCGAGCGTGTAGGCACCACCGACACGTCCGCGGCCCGATAGGCGAGCGGAAGGTCCTCGTCGGGCACGAACCCGAGGAGCCGCACGTGGTCGGCCAGGTCGTGGCGCTGGATGCGGGCCCGGAGCT
>CAZMDV010000052.1:0-12292 GCA_964564875.1 uncultured Salinivenus sp. | reverse complement strand
TGTCCTGCCCCGTGTGCAGGGCCAGAATCTCGTAGATCCGCTTCTTCAGCCACATAATCTCCTCCGCCTGAATTTCGATGTCGGAGGCCTGTCCCTCGGCCCCACCCATGGGCTGGTGAATCATAACGCGGGAGTTGGGGAGGCAGGCTCGATTGCCATCCTCGCCGGCAGCGAGCAGCACCGATCCCATCGAGGCCGCGACGCCCACGCAGATGGTAGAGACGGGGGCGCCGACGTACTGGATCGTGTCGTAGACGCCAAGGCCGCTGTAGATGACCCCCCCCGGCGAGTTGATGTAGAGGTTGATCGGCTTCTCAGAGCTCTCGCTGGCCAGGTAGAGGAGCTGAGCGACTGTCAGATTGGCAATCTGATCGTTAATCGGCGTGCCGATAAAGACGATCCGCTCCTTAAGCAGGCGGCTGAAGATGTCGTAGGCGCGCTCGCCTCGGGTCGTCTGCTCGACGACCATTGGAACGAGCCCCGACATGGGTTGGTCACCCAGGTCTCCATCGTGGATGCCCCCAGGGAGGGAGGTAAGACTTCTGCTGAACGAAACAAAGTCATCGACCATGGCGGCGGACGGGATTTCTAAAAGCTCAACTGGATGGGATCAAACCCCAGAAGACAGAGAGTGATCCCTCTCTGACGGCGCTGAGGCATGTTCTGTACCCGGTCGTTACGGGGCGACGCGCTGGCGCGCCTGCTGCTCCTCCTGCATCTCTCTCTCGAACTCCTCGCGGCTCTTGGTCTGCACGTCGAGGCGGTCGAGCAGTAGGTCGTACACCTTGTCGCTCAGGATCTGCTGCTCCACCTTCTCCATCATCTGGGGCATCGTGCGGTAGAACTGCTCAATCTGCTGGGGGGACACCTCGTCGTCTCCCTCCGCCTGATCGGCGAAGAACGCCTGGATTTCCTCGTCGGACACCTCGATGCCTTCCTCTTCGATGATCGTGTCTCGGATGAGCATCCAGCGCCCCTGCTTCTCGGCGTCGCGGCGGTTGCGCTGACGGAAGTGCTCCTCGTCGAAGTCCTCGGGCAGCTCGCCGTCGTTTTCCTCCTCCACCTGTTTGACGAACGAGTCGAGGTAGCCCTCGATGACCGACTCGGGCACCGGAACGGGGTGCAGCTCTAGCATCTTATCGATGACCTCGCCCTGCACCATCTCGCGAGCCCGCTCGTCCCAGGCCTCCTGCAGGCGCTTGCGGATGTCCTCACGGAAGGCCTCCAGGTCGTAAAATTCGCCCTCGGAGGCGCGGCGGACGAACTCCTCGTCGAGCGGGGGCAGGTCGCGGCGCTTCACGTCGTTGACGGTGACCTCGTAGAGCCGGTCTTCGTCGCCGCCTTCGTGCTCGTGCTGATGGCCGTGGCCGTGTCCCTGCGTCGGCTGCTCCTGCGGCAGCTCCACGCGGAAGGTATCGCCGGCCTTCTTGCCCACGAGGCCCTCGCGGAGCTCCTCCTTCAGGCGCTCATCGTCGAGGAAGAACGTGAGATCCTCGTCCTTGTCCCCGATGATGGGCGTGTCGGTCTGCGGGTCGATGCGCTGGAGGTCAATGTTCACGTAGTCGGTGTCCCCGGCGGGCTCGTCCTCGAGCGGCAGCAGGTCCGCCTCTTCCGTCCGGAGGCGTTCGATCTCTTGCTCCACGTCCTCCTCCGTCACCTCAGGGTCGAGCATCGAGACCTGCACTGAGGACAGGTCTTGCAGCTCCACGTCGGGCCGGCTGCCGAACCGGATGGTGGCGTGAAGGTCCTCGTCGACCTCGTAGTCGAGGTCCACGATCGTTGGCTGGCCGAGCGGCTCAATGTCGTCGTTGTCCTCGACCTCCTGCTCAAACGTCTCCTGCACGAACTGCTCGGCCACCTTGTAGCCGATCGCGTCCCCGTGCATCTTCTTCACTAGGCCCAGCGGCGCCTTGCCCTTGCGGAAGCCCTGTACGTCCATGTTTTTCCGCTGGGCTTTCAGGGCCTCCTTGAGTTTGGGCTTCAAGTCCTCGGCCGTGGCGTGAATGTCCAGTTCGTACTCGACCGGAGAGGCCTTCGAGAGCGTGGTGTCCATAGAGGGGGAGAGACGTTGCAGTAAAACAATGAGCGGCACCGGAAGGAGAGGAGCCCACATCCTGCCGGAAAGCACTGCAACGCGTCGCCTAGGAAAAAGATCGCCCAAAGCCCTCGGCACCCGCCCGCTGGCGCCGTAAACCCCACAAATCCCGGATGAAAAGCGCGTGGGAACCCGTGGCCCGCGCCACGCTGCTACCGGTACGTCACCCACTGAGCAATCTCGCGGACGCTGGGCGTCTTGCCGTAGGACAGGATGCCGACCCGATAGATGCGGCCGGCGAGCCAGATCATGACCACAAACGTGGCGATCAGCAGTCCGAACGCCACGGCCATCTCCCAGACGGGCACCGGGGTAATGGCCGCCCGCAGCATCATGAGGATGGGGGAGAAGAAGGGAATAAGCGACAGCACGACGCTGATCATCGCGTCCGGGCTTTCCAAAACAAAGGCCAGGAAGAGGAGGGGGAGGATGAGAGGAGTCATGACCGGCAAAAGCAGGTTCTGGGCGTCCTGCTGCTGCTCGACCGCCGACCCGACCGCGGCGAAGAGCGAGGCATACAGCAAAAAGCCTCCCAGGAAGAAGAGGATGAACCAGACGACCAGGCCGAAGGGGATTGTGGGAATAGAGATCCCGGCGGCCTCCGCCATGGCCTGCGGGGAGGCGTCTGCAGAGACCCCGAGCGATGAGGGGTCCATGAAGAGGGCCAGGAGGGGTGCAGCGCCCGCCAGTCCCCCAACAACGGCCGCGGACCACACCAGCATCTGGGTGAGGCCCATCGCCCCGATCCCGAGCACCTTACCCATCAGCAGCTCGAACGGGCGCACGGAGGAGACGATGATCTCGACGACGCGGTTGCTCTTCTCCTCAATCACGCCCTGCATCACGTACTGCCCGTAGATGAAGACGGCGAAGTAGATGATGAACGCCATCACGTACCCGATGGCCGTATAGGCGAAGGTGTGATCCTCGCCCGTTCCCCCCTCGCGGAGCGTGCGGCTCTCCACGGGCACCTCCGACTCGAGAATCGACAGCACGTTCGGGGTAGCGTCGGCGGCGCGGAGGCGGTGCTGTTCCACGACGCGGCCGACCCGGTCGTCAATCTGGATCTGGTCGGTGAGGCCGCCCCCCTGCATCGAGTAGTAGGTGACCTGTCCCTTGCCATCGAGCAGCGAGTCGGGGAGCAAGAGGTAGCCGTCGTAGGTCTCATCGCGGACGGCCGCCCGCACCGAGTCGACCGGCTGTTCTACAGGCTGGAAGGCAATCTGCTCGTCGCTGGCGGCCGCGAGGGAGTCGGCCAACCGTTCCGTCTCGTCCACGACGGCAACTGTCTGCTGGCTGCTCTGCTCAGCCAGATACCCGAGCACGGCGGGGGCCGCGAAGACCAGGACGAGGCCGAAGGGCACCAGGAGCGTCGCCAGGATGAACGCCGTCGACCGCACCCGACGCCAGTACTCACTGCGCAGGATGAGCCAGATTTTTTGGGGCGACATCTCCATCCGTGGGATCGAAAGACGTTCGGGAGGGGATCGCAGGACAACCTCGCGCAGATTACGCCGCCGCGACGGATTCTTGCTGCAAGCGTTCGGCCTCCGCGTCCCCCACCACCTCGACAAAAATCTCGTTCAGGGGCGGCTCCACGCGCTCGTAGCGGTAGAGCTCGTTGGTGCGGTTGAGGGCTGTGTCCAGGACCGTCTGAGCGCTCGTGTCGTCCGTGAGGGTGAGTTCAGCGCGGTGGGCGCTTCGGGTGTTCACCCGCACCAGCCCGGCGGTCTCCAGTTCGTCGATAAACGTGTCGGGCCCGTCGAACTCCAGAACGAGCGTATTCCGTCCGAATTGCTCCTTCACCTCCCGTAGAGAGCCCCCGAGCACGACCTCCCCATTTGCCATCAGGCAGATGTCGTCGCAAAGCTGCTCGACCTGCTCCATGCGGTGGGAGGCGAAAAGAATTGTGCGGTCGTCCCGGCGCAGCTCCAGAATAATGTCCCGCAGGAGCTCAGCGTTGATGGGGTCGAGGCCGCTGAAGGGTTCGTCGAAGATGAGAAGGGACGGGTCGTGCAGCAACGTGGCGATGAACTGAACCTTTTGCTGCATACCCTTCGACAGCTCCTCGGTCTTCATGTCGGCCCAGTCGGTGGCGTCGAAGCGGTCGAGCCAGTAGTCGGCCTGCTCTCCGGCTTCGGCCCTGGAGAGGCCCTTGAGGGTGCCAAGATATACGAGTTGCTCTTTCACCCCGAGGCGATCGTAGAGGCCCGACTCTTCAGGCAGGTATCCCATGCGCTGCTGGCTCCAGGATCCCACCTCCCGCCCGTCGTACCGAACCGAGCCGACATCGGGGACCGCGATGTACGTGATCATCCGGATCGTCGTGGTCTTGCCGGCCCCGTTGGGACCTAGGAGGCCAAGGATGCGACCCGGGTCGGCCGCGAACGACACGTTGTCCACCGCCACGACGTCGCCGTATCGTTTCGTCACGTTCGACACGTCGAGGTGCGCCATGATAGAACCAGAGGGGCGTCGATCAGGACGGGGCGGGTGGAAGACAGACCTGGAGACGGCGCAGCCGGGCCCTGCGCGCGGCACTCCCGGCTACAGCTCCTCCATCTTCTCCGGCGGGATGCGGATGAGGTAGCGCTGCTCGATGATCTCCTCGTGCACGTTGAAGAGGCCGGTCCCACGGAAGTCCACAGCGATATCAGACCCGTTGATGCGCTTCACCTCCCCGATGCCGTAGTACGACGGCTGGGGGCCGTAGTAAACGAGCTGACCTTCCGAGAGGCGCCCGTCGCGCAGGGCAGTGCGGGCAAAGGCGGGAACCTCCGGAAGCAGGTCCAGCTGGTACGGTGTGGAGTCGTCGGACGGACTACTCATGGCACTGCGGGAGCTAGCAAATGCGGATTTTCTGTACGGCGCCTACGGAGCCAGGTTCGCAGCGACGCCGGGCTCCGCGGCGATTGCCCGTAAAGGAAATGAAAAGGTCGGGCCGGAGCCGCGGAGGAACGGGCAACTGATGCTCAATCCGACAGCAACTGTCACCATGTTAGGAGCACCTCCCTTCTTCGGGACGAAGGGGTCCTCGTCACCTTCCAACGTCGAACGTTCGCAGGTTGAAAGTCGGGGATCCCCTCCTCATCCGCGGCCCCGATCCGCCGGCGCATGCCGATATTCTGATTCGGGACCGGTGTGAGAACAGAAGGGCACGTCTCCGCGAGGGGGGAGGCAACTCTCAGTAAACCGCCGCGTTGCATACAATGTGCAATGACCTGTCGCTCGGAGAAGCACAGAGCGACGCACTCGACGGTTCTTGGTTTGATCCTTCTCCCCCATGCGCTACGACACGACGATGGTCGACCGACAGGTGGGCCGCAACGCCGAGCTCTTCGCTCAGTCAATTGCCGATCTCGACTCCCGCGAGGAGCGTTATCCCTATCTTCGCATCCTCGTCAGCCTCATCGACCAGGCCCATCCAGAGTGGCGCCAGGCGCCCAACAAGGTGGAGCGAATTGCCGAGCTTGCCTGCAGGCTGAGCGACGACCGGCTCGAGAAGGAAGAGGTAGAAGAGGTCGTTCGGGTCCGAGACAAGGAAAAAGGATACCGCACCTGAGCGTGGAATGGCCTGCGAGGGATGATTCCGCACGCCAAATTCCATGCTTCACATTCCTCACTCGGAGATCCGGTCGGGATTGGCGTCGACGAAGCTAGACCAGCCGGTGTAAGACTGGCTGTCGCCGTGCGCGTCGCGGTTGCCATGGCACAGGGCGATGGCAAGCGCATCGGCGGCGTCGTGCGTGAAGTCCGCCTCCTCCGTCGACAGGATCGACTGGATCATAAACCGCACCTGCTTCTTGGAGGCGTTGCCGTTGCCCGTCACGGACTTTTTCACCTCTTTCGGCGTGTACTGGGCGACGGAGAGATCGTGGTTGAGGGCTGCCATCATGGCGGCGGCCTGCGCCCGGCCCAGCTTTAGCATGGACTGGGGGTTCTGTCCGTAGACCGGCATCTCGATAGCAAACTCGTCGGGGCTGTGCGTCTTAATGACCCGGAAGAGCCTGTCGTAGATTTCCTTGAGCCGGGCGGAATGGGCCTCGATGTTACCGAGGCGGATCGTGTCGAAGGCCACGAGCCGCTCGTCACCGTCGTGGTGATCGATGAGGCCGTAGCCGGTGGCCCGGGAGCCGGGGTCGACGGCGAGAATGATCATCGGTCTGGGGGATGGAGAAGAAAGGACAGGGACCCCCAAGGTCGCTGATCGCTCGTTCAATGTCCAATCGACACCACGTCCGTGCCGAGGGCCAGTGGGGTGCCGTTGCACTGAAGCGTCGTGTAGACGGCCTCGACGTCCTTGAGGTCATCAATCTTCTCGACGAGGGCCTCCACCTCGTCCTGCTCGTCGGGGCCAAGCGTGACGGTCGTGGTGGGGGAGCGCACGAGGTCGGACGCGGCGGGCTCAAGGTCGGCGTCGTCGAGGGCCGTCCCCACGTCCGAAAAGGCCTCCCGGGAGGTCGTGACGACATACGTTCCGTCAACCTCATCGATCTCTTCCGCCCCGGCGTCTACCACAATCTCGAAGAGCGTCATCTCGTCCACGGCGTCGGTCGGAATCTCAAACCGGCCCTTCTGCTCGAACAGGTAGGCCACCGATCCGTCCTTTCCCAGGTTGCCGCCGTGGTCGGTGAAGAGGTTGCGCAGGTCCTTGACGGTGCGATTGATGTTTTCTGTTTCGGCCTCCACGAAGACCGCAACACCGTGGGGCGCGTAGCCCTCGTAGGTGACCTTCTCGCGGTCCCCTTCCTCCAGTTCGCCGGTGCCCCGCTTGATGGCCCGCTCGATCGTCTCTTTCGCCATGTCCTCCTCTCGGGCTCGCTCCAGGGCCTGGGCGAGAGCCACGTTCGCGTCGGGGTCGCCGCCGCCCTCACGGGCCGCCGTCTCGATCTCCTGCGACAGCTTGGCCCAGATCCTCGACTTGCGCCGGTCGTCCTTCTGCTTCTTGCGTTTGACCTTTGCCCACTTGCGCGTGTGTCCGGCCATGAGATATGGAATTAGTGGTGCAGAGAACGAGAGCGATTGCTGTCCCTTTTCAACGGAGGCGACCGGCAGTGGTTGTCTGTATGACCGGGCGGGACGAGTTGCTTGACTGCTCAGCCATGACATCTACCCTTGACACCGCGGAGGAGGCGGAGGTTGCCTTTCTCGTGCCGGACATCCACGACCTGCAGACCGGGGGCAACGTGTACAACCGGCGGGTGGTAGAGGGAATGCGTCCCGAGGCGTCTGTTCGGGTCGTCGCCTGGAACCCCGACGAGGCGCCTTCCCCGGACCTCGACCTCACGGCGGCGGCGGTGATCGTCGTGGATAGCCTCCTGGCGCAGCATCCCGACGCACTCCGGACCGTGCGGGCCCGCCGCCCAGCGGCGACGCTCGTCCTACTGGCCCACTACCTCCACTGCATCGATCCGCACACGGGGGACCCCACGATCGCGGCGAGCGAACGCGACACCCTCAGGGCCATCGACGGAGCCATCACGACGAGTCGCTTCACGCGGCGGGCTCTGATGAAGGGGGGCGTGCCCGCCGATCGGGTGCGGGTCGTGCGGCCGGGACTCGGCGCGGAGTATCGAGGGGCGCGGCCCGCTCGGCTGGAACGAGGTCCCCCGCGGATGCTCACCGTGGCCAACCTGCTTCCCACGAAGGGACTGCGGCCGTTCGTGGACGTGCTCCGCGCCCTGCGGGCGACACCGTGGACGTGGACCCTCGTGGGGGACGCGTCGCTCGATCCCGAGTACGCCGAACGGGTCCACCGGCGGCTCCAAGCAGTGGGACTGACCGACCGCGTTACGTGGACTGGGGCGGTCGCGCCCGAGACCCTCCGCACGTGGTACGACCGGGCCGACCTGTTCGTGCTGCCGTCCCGCTTCGAGACGTGCAGCCTGTCGACGCGGGAAGCGATGGCCCGCGGCCTCCCGGTGGTGGGCTACCGGGTCGGAGGGCTGGCAGAAAACTTCGGAGAGGCCGGAGCGGGACATCTCACGCCCCCGCGCAACCGTCCATCGTTCCGGGCCGCGCTGCGGTCGCTTCTCACCGACCCGATGGCGCGAGCACGGAAGGGCGTCGCGGCTTGGCGGCGGAGCCATGAATTTTCAGCGTGGAGCGAGGCCGCAGATCAGTTTCGGGAGGGACTCGCTACCCTGCATGCCGGAGCCTCCGAGGGGACGTAGTCGCCTCGATCCTCCCTCGCGGAGGAAGAAATGACGCGGACACTGTCCGCCGCTACCGCACCAGCAGCGATGGCGAGACGCCCTTCGGCCGCAGCGCCGGGAGGCGCGTTGTATCGGCCACTGTCCCATCCCGATCGTGGGTCGCCAGCAGGCGGACGAGGGACGAGTATAGCCCCTCTAGCCGGAGGCGCGGGTTCTCATCGGCTGGGAGCAGGCCGTCGGTCAGGCCGCGCCGCCGAGCGAGGTCGACGAGCGTCGAATCGGTGCTGAGCACGTGGACGGGCACCGTGCCGCCGTTCGTGTCAATGAGTGGCGGCTGGTGGTCGCCCAGGAGCAGCACAAGGCTGCCGGGTGGGGCCCTCTCCGTCAGATACTCGCGGAGGACGCGGAACTCATGGGCCACGTGGCGGAGGTAACGGCGCGGCGTCGGCTGGTCGTAGATGGTCGGGGCCGTAATGGAATCCGGCAGGAAGACCGGCGGAAACGACTCGGCGTTCGGGTGAGGAGAGCGGGTCGCTTTCGTCTGCCGATTGAACTGGCGCCAGTCGTCGAGGTAGGGCGGCAGGCCGTAGTTCCAGAGCGAGTGGGAATCGACCGTCTCGAAGAAGAGGAGGAAGGGCGCCTCCGTGTCAGACAGGTAAGTCTCGTGTGTGTAGTGGAGGCTGTACTGGTCGGGGGCATTCGCGAGGCCGTAGGACGGACCCCGGTAGTTCAGATCCTTCCGGTAGATCGTCGTGTCGAAGTCGTAGGGGTTGCGGACCGGGAGGCCGGGGCGTTCGAAGGTGAAAGGCTGGAGGGCGAGCGTGCGGTAGTCCTGCCGGTTGAAGAAGCGGACGAGGTGCGGGATCTTCGAGTTCGCACGCAGCGCTTTGTCCTGAAATTGGTTGTAGAGAAGCTGGCGCTGTACCCGCACCCCTGTAAAGAGCGAGGCGATGGAAAGCCATGACCGGCCGCCCCGTACCGGCACAGCGCACCGGCCCGTCGCCCGGTGCCATCCGTCCGCGGCGAACACCGAGTCGGTCCGTTGCATGAGGTCGCGGTACGGGCCGCGCAGGGCCGGGTGCCTGTTGAGCGCCCATCCGTACGACTCGATCATCAGGAGGTAGATCGGCGGACGCCGGTCGAGGGAGAGCGTGTCGTAGGTTGCGTAGGTCGAGTCGACAGGGGCCGTTTGCAGCGAGTCGATCATTCCTTGCAGCCGAAGCGAGGCTCGCACGTTGGCGGTGGCGCTGGCGGTCGTCGTGCGCACACGAGTCCGGTCACTTGAGGACTGGTACGTGAGGTTCACGGTGCCGAGCTCCAGGGCTGGTCCGATGACCCCGACCAGCGGCCAGGCTACGAGGTGTGCGGCGATCAGGACGGCCCGGCATCCGCCGTGGCGCCCCGTTCGGGCCACCGTGCGAAGACTCCAGGTCACGAGCCCCCCGAGGCCGACGGCGGCGACGAGGACGAGGAGCGCAATGCCGGTCGTCCGCCACGACCAGAGGTTGAGGACAAAGTAGCTTAGATTGTCGAGGAACTGGAGATCTTCGTACAGAATGCCGCTCCGCCGGAAGGCCGTGTACACGGTGGCGTCGTACACCTCGTAGAGCAGCAGGGCCGCAACCCCTAGGCCCGCTCCCACGCGCGCTGTGCCGCCCCATCGCGTACGGCCCGCGTAGACGACCGCCGTGACGAGCACGAGCACCTCCGCGGAGAGCGGGAAGTACGGACTCCGCGGGAGCGGAGTGATCAGGGCCGGAAGGAATGGACACAGAGTGAGGAGGAGCCACGCTCCTACGAAGTGGCTCACGTCTCGGCCGGGCGCCGAGAGCGACGTACACCATCGATTCGACATAGCAGGGGAGCTCCCGACGGAGAATTGCGGACTGTGGAGTCGGGGCGGGCACCGCCGCCGTCCAATTCACGGCTCCCCCAACGCCCACGTCGGAGCAACGATCCCCCACAGCGAGTGTCCGAACGAGAAGAGCAGCGCTGCCGTCGCGACAGCCACGAGCGGGCGGTACAGGGTCGGGTACGGAAGGAACGACACGAGCAGTGCCCCGACCATGCACCCGTACACGTACCGAGCCATCGACGACCGAAACTCCGTCTTCCGAGGGGTGGGGAGAAGAAAGAGCACCACGACGAATCCGTAGCGCAGCAGGCCGACGCCCAAAATCCACGCTGGCAAGGTCCCACGGAACGCCGCGAGCCCGCAGAGGAGAAGGAGGAAGAGCGCATCGGTCTCCTTGTCGAGAAACGCCCCGAACTCGGAGGAGAGCGCATGCCGCCGCGCAAGCCAGCCATCGAGCCCGTCGAGGACAAGAACGAGCAGACTGAGCGCGATGAGAAGCAGAGGATACGCGGCCGCCGAGGGCAGGAGAACCAGAAGGCCGATTCGAAACGCCGTCACGCCATTGGCAACCCCGAACGATCCGTCCGGCGTCCAGTGCTCCCGCTCCGTCACCCCGAGAAGGCCAAGCATGACAATCCCCACGAAGAGGGGCGGACCGAGGGTATGAAGCCACAGGGCGCCCGCCGTCGCGAGCAGCATGGCGACGGCGTTGGCGAGCGACCAGCGCTCGGTGCGGGTCGTCGATCGGAGGCGAGATGCGAATGAGGCCACGAGGAGGGGCTGTCGCGTACACGGAAGATCGTCAGTCCCTACACGCCGTTCTCGCTGGACGGATTCCTCTCCGTCGAATTCGTAACGGGCCTCCCGAATTCGTCCAGTATGGGGAATGATGGGGGACAGACGGGAACGACAAAAGTTCACTGAACATACACCTAAATCCCATAGATTGTGGACATTGACGTCTCCCTATGCGGGGAGCACCGCGCCATGAGCCCATCTGTCCCTGTCGGGCCCGTCTGCACTCGTCGCTCATGGGGCGACCGGGTGGTTCCGGTCCTACTCTGGATTGTGAGCGGGCTTCTCCTCTGCGGGGGGGGCGCGTCCACCCAGGCCCAGATCGAGGACCCAGACATCCGACGACTCTCCCCCTCGACCCGGGTCGGGACAGGTGTGCAGCTGCTACGGAACGGGCGCCCCCAGGACGCCGTCTCCCTGCTGCGCTCGGTGGTGAGTGCCGACTCGGCGCTCGTAGCCCCTTCGCACGGGGCGGCGGCCTACTGGCTCGGGAAGGCGTACGACCGGGCCGAGCGCCCCGACGAGGCACGGTCAACCTGGCGCAGCGGACTGCGGGCCCTCCGAGCCGCCGGCCGGTTCGACGTGCGCCTGGCCGACGCCTATCTTCGGACGCTCACGCCCGAGCGCCTCCGGGGTGAGCGGCTCTACGCGGTGGATGTCTACCGGTCGCTTCTCCGCCGGGTAGGCACTGACACCTCGGAGGCCGCGCAGGCGCTCTTCCGCCGCCGTGTCGCCCAGGTTGCCCCGCTCATGGCCGACTCGGCGCTCGCTCGCGTCATTGAACAGGACCGCTCCGCCCCCGCGGGCACGTGGACCTTCCGGCCCGAGGCGGGAACCTCCCTCGTGGAGTGGTGGCGCGGGCTCGATTCCTTTCCGGCCACCGACGCGAACGAGCGCCTGGAAGAGCACCTGACCCGGCTCGTGCGCGTCCAGCAGAACTACAGGTGCCCGGGACGGGTCGGTGGCCTCGACGGCCGGGGCATCGTCCAGCTTCGCTTCGGGAGCCCCTACAAGCGACGAACGCTTGATTACGAGGACGGAGAGTTCTTCCGGGAGGTCTACCGGTTTGGGGTCCACGTGCCGCCGTCCAGCTTCCCCGAGAGTGAAATCTGGCTCTACACCCACATCGACGACGCTGGCTTCTACCTCTTCGCGGAAGAGGACACGTCGGACTGCTTCGCGATCACGAAGGCCAATGAACTGATGCCCGATTATCTGACGCGACGGCGGGCGGACTCGGAGCGGGGGCTCAACATCGCCTACTCGGCGCTCATGGCCATGCGGGCCATCTACCGCGAGTTAGCCCTATACCACATCAACTTCAGTTCGCGGTATTCGGAGATCGCCGACTATGCAGGTTGGCAGGAGATGCAGGCCACAGCCGCTGAGATG
>CAZMDV010000051.1:0-12375 GCA_964564875.1 uncultured Salinivenus sp. | reverse complement strand
GACCGAAGGAATGTTCGGCGCAGAGAGGCGGCGGTCAAAAATTAGGCCGCCCCTCCGGATCTTCTTTCCCGAGTTTAGGGACGGATCGTTAAGGGTCCAGTCGTGTGGCAGGAACCGGATGTCGTACGCCCCCTGGGTGAAGCCGTCCCAAACCGATTCCTCGAAGTATAAGACAAAGGACTGCTATACGACGGCCGGCGCAGGGCCGAAATCCGACCCCTACTACTTCAGAGTCTGGGACAGCGCGCTGTTCTCATTGCCCGCGGAAGTGCGGTTTTACGATTAGAGTGCAAAAAGCGACGGCCCTAGTCGTCCACCTGCGCCTTGGGCGGCAGGCCCGTGTGCGCTTCGCAACGTGACCGCGTGCGGCTGCCGGGCGCGCGAACGAGCACGGGACGAAATCGGGGCGTATTGGACTGCTCGCGGATAATTTCGTGCTCGATCTCGTCGAGCGTCCGCGCGGTGTCGGTCACCACCCCAACCGAACGGCCGAACGGGGGGCGTCCGCCGAGCAGACCTTCGTAGGCTACGTTCCTCTGGGCGTCGACAAACCGTTCACCTAGGCGGATGAACGACACGTGGTGCGGGGCGTCCCCGGGGCGGACGCCGTCCCTGGTCCCACTACAATCGAGCGGGCCCCACGGCCGAGCGCGGGTGCCGGATGAGGAGCCTGGGGGGCCAGTCCATTCGATTCATGTTCGGGTCGATGTGAGAGGATGAACACGACGGTTCGCCTGCCGCCACCGATACAAACGCGCTCGACCGCAGAACGACGGCCCCATCGAAGATCCGTGTTCTCCGACCCCCCTGCCGGGGGAACGCGGAAGGAAAAGCGATAAGCGCCGGTCGGGGGGTCGACTCTACTGTGGTGGGCCTGGGTCGTGTCGACAGCGGTCGACCGGTGATCCTCCACCTGGAGCACAGCGCACGACCATCCGATAATGCCCCCTACGTATGTTAGGAGAACGAGAGCGAGTCCCACGTATTGCCGGTAGCGATGAGGGCCGTCGGACACGAGCAACAGTGATCGATGGGGAAGAGGGGACATCCTGCTTCTATCGGAGACGCTCGAACGCCGAAGGGTTCCGACCCGTCGGCGGGCAGCGCCGTACGCGAGGGCCCCGAAATGAGAAACAGCGTGCAGGCGCGAGGAGCGAGGCGGCTCTACGCGCTGTCTTTTTCCGTCGCGGGCGTGTCCCCGGCTGCGGTGGCTGCGGCCAAGGCCGGGTCGAGGAGGAGGCGGAACCACGCCGTGTAGCGGTCCGGCCGGGCCGCCAGGTTCTCGCGGAGAGCGGAAGGGGACACCCAGTCCCAGTTGGCCACCTCGTCCACACTGGGGTCAACGGTGGGTGCATCGACTGTACCCACGAAGACCTGGTTGTGCTCGTGCTCCACGAGGCCGTCTCCTACGGGAAGATTGTAAGTTTCCTGAAAGGCCGGTGTCAGGGAGGCCTCGAAGCCCATCTCCTCAGGCAAGCGGCGATGTGCCGCGTCGAGGGGCGGTTCTCCGGGCCGAGGGTGGCTGCAACAGGTGTTGGACCATAGGCCCCCGGAGTGATACTTCTCTTCCGCACGCTGCTGGAGGAGGAGGCGACCGGTAGCGTCGAAGATGAAAATCGAGAAGGCGCGGTGGAGCCACCCTTCGGTATGGGCCCGAAGCTTCTCGGCGGTTCCGCGAGACTGACCCTCCTCGTTCACCAGTACGACAGGATGTGACATCGGATGTGAGTGCTGCAAGTTATGTCCGCGAAAATAATCGCAGGCCACCAGTGGGAGCAGGAGGTGATCGTCCGAACCTGCACAAATATGCTAAGGTATATTACGGCTTTATTGCAAGGTCAGTCGTGTCGTGGACGACTTCGAGGCGGCATGCCATTAAAATTTCACCGAGCTTCCCTGACGACTTGACCTGCTCGACACTGATTCCTGTCTTTTGGGGCGGGTTCGTTCACTAACACGTTCCACTACCCTTCCGATTCACCTCTATGCACAAACTCACGATTCAGGGAGTCGGCACCTTTGAGGTCGAAGAAGGCACCCGGCTCGTTCGGGCCATCGAGGATTGTGGCGTCGAGCTGGGACATCGCTGTGGAGGGCACGCCCAGTGCACCACCTGCCGCGTCGAGTTTGAAGAGGGAGAGCCTGGGGTCATGACCGAGGCCGAGTACGAGAAGCTCACCGACATCGATCGGTATGGGGACCTCCGGCTCTCCTGTCAGATCGTGGTCGACCGCGACATGACGCTGAAGCCCCTCATGACCGTCGAGGACCAGGGATGGGACGATGCGGGCCCGGAGACGGCGATCACGGTGGAACCGGCCACCGAGTGGTACCCCATCGAAACGCTGAAGGAGGAGTAACCCTTCTCCGATCGGTTCCAAAGGGGCGCGGAGGTGACCCTAGAAGAATGGGCGCGGTTTGCCGACTTTGGTGTTCGGCCGCGAGGGCATGACGGGCCTCCGACGCTCAGCGTCCTGGTCCGCCGGAGGACTCCCCTGGGGGTCAGGAGTCATCGGATCCCGATCCTGCGTCCGCGTCGCTCCCGTCGGTCTTGTCGCGCTTCGGGCCGTACTCGTCGTAATCGTTGACGTGAAAGCCGTCGCCCTTGAAGATCACCCCAGGATTGTCGGTAATGATCCGCTCCACGTCCTGCCCCGTCTCCGGGCACGTGTCGAGGGGATCTTCAGTAATTCGTTGCTGAACTTCGAAGGTGCTTCCATCTTCGCGGCGGTACACGTAGGTCGGCATGTGCGCAGTGGGTCGGCGTTCGTGGGAGACACGATGCAGGAAGAAAGGGCTCAAGGTTCAAGGGACGACCCCCTTGGGCGAACTAACGACCTTGCATAGCATTGCGGCTCCCTTTTGTTTCCGGACCTGTGCGCTCCCCTGACAGAATTTCAAGGAAGCACGCATTTCCCTGGACGGTCAGTCATGGTCTCGGTCGGGGGCGTGAGGTGAGCCTTTAGGAACGGCCTGAGGGACGGAAAGGTGGGTCTGCAGCGGTCTGGGGCCAGGAAACTCAGAGCCGCGGGACGTGCGCCCTGAGGGTTGAACCTGTGTGAACATTTCCACGATCGGGAACCCGAAGCGCCAACGCATTTAGTTAATGAAGCAATAAGTCATTGACGGTCCGGTAGTTCAGTTGGTTCAGAATGCTGCCCTGTCACGGCAGAGGTCGCGGGTTCGAGTCCCGTCCGGACCGCCTCGCCCCCGGCCCCGACAGCACTCGGGATCGGGGGCTTTTGTCATTCGGGGCCGAACAGGAGGTCCGTCCCGCCTGCACATCGGTCAGTTCCCGAGCCGGTCCGTCCGGGACCTGCGGCCCCTGAGGACGGACCGGGGGCTAGTTCCTGCGGTACGCGCTTGCCCGACGCTCATCGTCTCTCCGTTCGTTCCGGCGTAAGATGCCTTCACTCTCCCGGTCGTCGCCCGCGCCCTTGATCTCGCCGCTCGGATGGGGGGGGATAGGGGCGCTGGTCGGCGCCTCTGTGCTCGCCGTTGCGGCTTCCCTCTGGAAGCTACTCACAATCGGCGGGGTCGCTTTCGCGGCCATGGCGGGGGGCGCGTGGCTGGGGACCCGTGCGCACCGCGCCGGGGCGACCGGAAGCGTACAGGAGGCCCGACGACTCGCGTGGGGGTACGGCCTGGCAAGCGGAGCCATGATCACGAGCACGGGGGCATTTCTAATTCCGAGTGCCATTGGTCATCATGCTGCCGTCGGAGGGTTTGGCATTGCCGCCGGCGTACTTGTCGGGTTTGGCCTCCACGCGGCTCAGCACGAGCTCGCCCACCTGCACCTTCCACTCGACGCCACCACGCTTGAGCTAACCGCTCATTCCCTGGCCGCCGGGCTCGTAATTGGGGCCGTCTACGCGACGATGCCGGCGCTGGGCCCGGCGCTGGGCCTCGCAATTGTGTCCCACAAGGCCCCGGCGGGCTACGCGGCGGCACGCCGACTTCGACGGTCGGGGCGAGAAACGTCGGCGTTGCTGGTGCCGGCGGCCGCGGTGGTGGCCGCAGCCGTGCCCGTAGGGCTTCTGTCCCCGCCCGGCAGTAATGCAATGCATGCCCTGGTGTTTGGCATTGCCACCGGCATATTCCTACACGTGGCGCTCGACTTCCTCCCGCGGTGTGAGATTGGAGGCGAGGTCTCTGAAGCGGCGGGGCTAACTGAGGGACATGCTCCCGATGAAGGGTTCGACGCGGCGCATCACCTGCTCGACCGCCTCCGCCTGCACGCCGTGGCGAGTGCCCTCGTCGGCGGGCTGATTGTGTTTGTCGCGTGGTGGGGACTAAACGCCTGACGTGACCGCGTGGCCCTCAACGTCTGTTCGCAAAGCGCTCTGCTAGAAGCCTTCCCCTCACGGCCCCTCGGATGCCGTAGGCGAGTGGCGACGGAATTTCCCGCGACGGCCTCCGTATGCGGGCCAAGCGTCGTTGACAGGCAGGTCCCTTCTGCCTATCCTTACTCATCCCAACGTTCCTGCAGAGGCCGCCTAATCGCGTCGTTTGCGGAGGCACTGCAGGCCATCACCCACCCTGTCACAACCCACTGTTCCTGCACCCCATGTTTCGATCCCGATTCCTTCAGCTCTCATCGCTCGCGGTGCTTTTCGGTGTCCTCGTCCTCCCCGGCTGTGGAGGAGGCGGCGGGGGCAACGGGGTTCAGATCGAAAGGGGCGACCGCTCGCCCGCCATAGACGGAGCCGCGGCCCGGGTTGGGGCTCCGGACGACAGTGTTGTCGTTGACAGTGCGAGCGTCGATGTGACTGTAGAGGCCGAGAATTTTGACACGGGCGTTCAGACCGAGACGGAGCGCGCCGGCGAGATAGCGAACTCCGGGAACGGCCAGCACTTCCACGTCATCGTCGACAATCGGCCGTACCGGGCCAACTATGAGGCCGGAACCCCCTTCGACATCGGAAACTTGGAACCGGGCCCCCACACCGTGGTGGCCTTTCCGAGCCGGTCGTACCACGAAAGCGTAAAGGGACGAGACGCGTACGACATGGTGAACTTCTACGTGCAGGCAGACTCGGGGTCGTTCATGCTGGGTCCGAATGAGCCGGCCATCATTTACAGCCGCCCCAAGGGGCGGTACCGGCGGGCGGACGCGAAGAGGATCATGCTTGACTTCTATTTGCACAACGTGGAGCTGAGCGAAGACGGCTACAAGGCCCGGTATACGATCACAGATGACGAGGGAACCGAAGTCGCCTCCATCACGCTTACCGAGTGGACGCCGGCCTTCGCTACCGGGCTCGACGGCACATACGAGGTCAATCTGCAGCTCCTTGGAAGTGACGGAAACGTGGTGCCGGGACCCTTCAACAATACGACGCGGAAGATCCGAGTCCGGCCCTAATCTGGATTAACAGGACGCCTGATGATGTCTCTCGGTCAGTATTCGTGGTGGCGGGCGCTCCTCCTGGGACTCGGGGGGAGCATCCTTTTTTGGGCAAGTATTGCCACCGCTCAGCCCACCCCTGGGCCGGCGGCCCAGCCCCAGCCCGGCATCGACGTGCAGGACTACGACTTTGCCCTCACGCTCTCCGACACGACGGACCGGATCAAGGGGACGGCCACGGTGCGCCTCCGCGTGACGACCGACACGCTGACGGCGGTGCGACTCGACCTCATTGGTCGCAACCAGGCGCAGGCAACGGCCCCCTCACAGGTTCCCGGCATGCGGGTCACGTCGGTGTCGGAAGAGGAGGCATCGGTTCCCTACCGACACAGCAACGACATCCTGCGGATCGATCCCTCCTCTGACTTTAAGGCCGGACAGACGCATACCTACCGTATTCGCTACTCGGGCACCCCTGCCGACGGCCTCATCATTGGCACCAACCAGCACGGGGACCGTACCTTCTTCGGCGATAACTGGCCGAACCGGGCGCGGCACTGGCTGCCCGTGGTGGATCACCTGTCCGACAAGGCGACCGTCGAGTTTCGGGTGACGGCGCCGTCGCGGTACGAGGTCGTGGGCAACGGGGCCCTGGTGAACGACTCGACGGCCGGCAATGCGCGGGTCACGCACTGGCGCAGCGACGTGCCGCTTCCGCCAAAGGTCATGGTCATTGGCGTGGCCAACTTTGCGGTCGACACGGCGGGCACCGTCGACGACGTGCCCGTGCAGAGCTGGGTGTATCCGGAAGACCGTTCCACCGGCTTCAAAGACCTGGGGCAGGCGCCGCCCATTCTTCGCTTCTTTGAGGAGAACCTGGGGCCGTACCCCTACGAAAAGCTCGCCAATGTGCAGTCGACCACCCGCTACGGGGGCATGGAGAATGCCGCGGCCATCTTCTACAGCGAGGAGGCCGTGGCCGACGGCAAAGACAGCACCCCCCTGCTCGCCCACGAGATTGCGCACCAGTGGTACGGCAACACCGTCACGGAGGCCGACTGGCCGCACCTCTGGCTCAGCGAGGGCTTTGCCACGTACCTTACGGGCCTCTACCTGGAGCACGCCCGCGGCGAACGGGCCCTTACGCGCTACATGACTCGGGCCCGAACCCAGGTCGCCAAGTTCCACGACCAGAATCCGAAGGCGCCCCTCGTGGATACCACCTACGGCGATCCGACCGAACTGCTGAACACGAATCCGTACCAGAAAGGCGCCTGGGTGCTGCACATGCTGCGCCACGAGGTGGGCATCGAGACCTTCTGGGACGGCCTGCGCGCTTACTACGACCGCTATCGCCACCAGAACGCGAGCACCCATGACTTTCAGGCCGTCATGGAGGAGGTGTCGGGGCAGAATCTAAAGTCGTTTTTCGACCAGTGGACGCGCCGCCCCGGTCACCCGGTCATCGAGGGCACCTGGCGCCACGACGCGGCGGCGGGCAAGTGTGTGGTGACCCTGCGGCAGACGCAGGACACGGCGCCGTTCCGCGTGCCGGTGGAGGTGAGGGCCGAGACGGAGAACGCGTCCCCCACGACGGTCAACCTCCAGAGCCGAGAGCGAACGGCTCGCATCGACTGTGCGGAGGCCCCCTCATCGGTTGCGCTTGACCCGAACGTGCATCTCCTCGCCGAGCTCTCGATGAACCGCGCGGAGTAGCCCTGCGGGCTGCTTCCCACTACCTGTGACGAGTCGTACCCTCGGGGTTCTCTTTGCGGGGAGTCTCCTGGTCGCCGCCGCTTCAACTTGGCCCGTCGACCCCCTTCGACGGGTTCCGGGAACGCCGTGCACGCCATGATCGACGCGCTCTTTGCGGCATGCGGCGGGGGCCCACGGCGGTTCGGGGCATCTTCCACGAGAAGGCTGGTCTCCACACCGCGCTGGGTCGTAGCGACACGACCGCTGTGCGCACGGGCCTGGTCGCCGCGTTCGTCGACGCGAGGGGGCAGCCCCGCGGGGAGGAAGAAGGAGCGCGGGGATAGCCGCTTTCTGGGGCCGTGTGGGACCCCTGCGTCGGGCGCTTGGTGACGTAACAGTGGGACACTGAGGGACGTGATCATTGCACGGCGTCTCACCATCGCGCACAATTGCTCATAACTCTGCTCGCCAATCCATGTCGTTTGTTCCCGCTCGATCACTGTGGGTCGCGCTACTCGCAGTCCTCGTCGTCCTGCCCATTCACCTCGCCTCGGCGCAGGATCGCGCTCGGGAGTCCCGGTCGGTCGCCACCTTTACGGGGGTCGAGTACGCCATTCCTGGGACCCTTCATCTCCGACAAGGTGACGACCGCTCCGTTGAGGTTGCTGCCCCACAGGAGGTGCTCGACGAGATCGAGACGACGGTCGACGGGGAGGTTCTCGAAATTTCGAATGGAGACGACTCGGGCCTGCTTGACCAGCTGTTCGGCACCGACGGGCTCGATACCGACCGGATTGACGTCCACGTGACGGCCCCGACCCTCAATGAACTGAATGTAGCCGGGACTGGTCGGGCCGTGGCGGAAACGACGATTGAAGGAGACGCTCTTTCCCTTAACCTGGCCGGATCCGGGGGGCTTGACCTGGAGGTAGAGACGAACGAGCTCAGCCTGCAGGTGGCCGGCTCAGGAACGGGTACAGTCCGAGGCCAGACCCGTGCGCTGGATCTGAACATTGCGGGTTCAGGAGACCTCCAGGGCACGTCCCTCATGGCGCAGCGGGCGGACGTGGAGATTGCCGGCTCAGGCGACGCCGAATTGAACGTCACCGATCATCTGTCCGCCCAGATCTTCGGCTCCGGCGACGTGCGCTATCGTGGGGACCCGACCGTCGAGACCAGTATGTTCGGCAGTGGAGAGGTAACGCCGATCGAGTAGGGAATTGGGGGCTCAAACCGGAGACGCGTCTGCAAGCGCGGGGAAGAGGAGCGGGAGGTCTTGGATGCGAGCCCAGCCTCCACCTTCAGCTACGGGTTCGACCTCGACCGACTGGAAGTAGTCGTCGAGCACGGCGTCCCGCTCCTGGGCGAGGGGTGGTGAGCAGTAGTCCTCTTCCTCCCACGCGACCGTTCCGTCGGGTCGCCGCCGGGCGTTGCGGAGGCTGTGCGAGATCGCGGGGCCGAACGGCCGGAGGTCGGCGAACGCGTCGTCCGCCAGTTTCTGCCGGAGGTTGCCGAGGGCCCCGTCTTTCGGATCGCCCTCAACGAGGTAGGACGCCATACGGAGGAACAGACTGGTTCGGTGAATCCGATCATTCCCATACGTCCTCGGAGTGTAGATTCTTCCCGTTCCGCCGTCGGGTGGTGTCCCGTAGTGATCTTCCGAGTGATACGCGCATATTAAGTGATCCGCGCACACTGTGGGCAGTAGCCGCCGGTCCCGCACCGGACGTGCTGCACCTCGATTGCTCCAACCTCTCATCCAAACTTTCCCATGGACATCGAATCTCGTACCGTCACCATCCCCCGCGAAGAAGACGCCGCCGACGAGCCCGAGCCCGTAGAGGTGTGGCCGCTGGTGGAGGCGGCCCTCGACACGATCGACGCCGAGCCCTCGACCCGCGACGCGGCCCAGGCGGCCATGGAGCACGGCGACGGCTGCGTCGTCCTGGCCAACTTCCTCAACAGCGAGGCCAAGCGGGTCCATGAGATGGACTACCGCTTCAAGGTGCCCCTCGTGGTGCTCGCCGCCGAGCTGGCCCGCGACGATGACACCGCCACCTCCATCTACGACCCGAAGGAGGGCGCCGTCTACTTCGAGACCGACGTGAGCCAGTTCTCCTTTCACGTCTACAAGGACTGGACCGTCGACTGGTCCGAGGTGGCCGACGAGGTGCAGCACGACTACGAGTGGAGCGGCAAGGACAACCAGACCTGGGCGCTCGACTGGCTCATGGACTTCCTCGACGTGCCTACCGACGACTACATGGTGTGAGTGCGCGTGGGGGTGCGAGGGGGACGACGGGCTCAGGCGACCTAGCCGTGTGGGAGAGTGGGAGAAAGGGAGCATGCGACGAGGAGGGGCACCGACATGACCAACCGCCACACTACCGTGCAGGACCCCTCTGAGTCGGCACCGGGCATCGGGGCGCAGCCGAGAGCGTCTGAGTTCGCGCGGGTCGGTCTTCTTGTCGAGATTGCGCTGGGCCTGGCCGGATGGGCCCTGGGCCTGTGGCGGGGGATCGGCTGGGCGGCCCTGCTTCAGTGGTCGCCCGAGGCGGTGCTGTGGGGCGTCGCGGGCGGGCTCGTCCTCGTGGGGGTGCAGCTGGTGCTGCTGCTCCCGGGTGGGGCCCGGAATCCGCTGTACCGCACCTTCGCCCGCCCCCTGGTGCGCATGCTTCGCCCTCGCCTCCAGGGCGTCCGGACGACGAGCCTCGTCCTCCTGGCGCTCGCGTCGGGGATCGGAGAGGAGGTGCTCTTCCGGGGTTGGCTGCAGGCCGAGGGGGGCCTCGTGGTGGCCAGCCTCCTCTTCGGGGCCGCCCACGTGTGGGACCGCACGGCGTGGCCATATGGCCTCTACGCAGCGGGCATGGGGGGTGTGCTGGGCGGGCTCCTCACGATGACGGGATCGCTGTGGGCGCCCGCCCTCGCCCACGCCCTCAACAACCTGCTGGGCTTCCTGGCGCTGCGGGACGGTTGGCTCGCCCTGCCGTCCGAGGATCAGACCGGGGACAACTATGAGTAACGCACAATCTCGACGTTAATCTTGGAGGTCAGCACGGTGTCGTCACCTCCAATCTGTCTACGCCCCTTCGCAGCAACGGCGGAGCACGTGTAACCGACATCCTCCGGCGCACGGAGACGGGCTTACCGACCCGTCGGCATGGCTGCCTCCGTCTCCACCAGCGGCCCCTCCGGCATGGGGCCGTCGTCCTTCAGGTAGGTGTCGAACCACCGTAGCGTACGGAGCGCAAAGTCGTACCGTGCCGTGGCCCGGGCGTAGCCGTGGCCCTCGCCGGGATACATCACCAGGCGCACCGGCAGGTCGGGCTTGCGCACCGTCAGATGACGGTACATCTCCAGCGACTGGCTCGGGTGCACGCGCGTGTCCTCCTCGCCATCGGCGATGAGGAGCGGCGTCTGGGCGTTGTCGACGTGGTAAACAGGACTCCGCTTCAGCATGTCGGTCCAGCTGTTCCAGATCCGCTCTCGTGCGTGCACGAGATACAACTCCTCGGGAATGTCGCTGGTGCCCCACTTCGAGAGGTTGTTGCTGATGCCCACGTTCATCACGCCCGCGGCGAAGCGCGGGGAGTAGTACGTGCTCATCCAGGCGGTGGCGTAGCCGCCGTACGAACCGCCCGTCACGCCTACGCGGTTCGGGTCGGCGATGCCCTGGTCGATGAGGTGATCCACCCCGTCTACGATGTCGTCGAACTCCTTGCCCGCGAGGTCGGCTTGTCCGGCCTTCAGGAACTCAATGCCGCGGCCTGTGCTGGCCCGGTAGTTTGGGTAAAAAACCGCATAGCCCTGTGCGGCCGCCATCTGGCCCGGGTCCGCGTAGCGCGTGACCCAGCCGTTGCTGTAGTGCGACTCGGGGCCGCCATGGACCGTCACGATGAGGGGCACCTCGTCGTCCGCCTCGTAGCCGACCGGCAGGATGAGGAGGCCGTCGATCTCGTATTTTCCGTCGCGGGCCGTGTAGCTCACCACGCGCTGCTCCCCGAGCGTCACGTCCGCCAGGCCCGGGTTCGAGGTCGTGCGGCGCTCAGGCGTCTCCGCCCCCGCATCCAGCGTGTAGACCTCGTCCGGGTGCTGGGGGGTGCTCGCGACGAACGCTACGTCGCCCTCGTCCGAGCGGGCAAAGGTTGACCACACGGGACCGCCCGGCCCGAGCCGGCGCGTCAGGTCGCTGCCGTCGGGGCGAATGGTGCCGAACGAGCGGGCGGTGCTCTCGCTGGCGAGGACGTGGATCGTGTCGTCGTCGGTCCACGCGATCTGCTCGAACTTGCCCTCGAAGCCGGGGCGAATGTTCTTGGGCGTGGCGCCGTCCGCAGCGTCGACCACCATGATGCGCCCGGCGATGGGATCGTGCAGGTCGTGCCCGGCCCGCAGGGCCAGCCGCTCCCCGTCCGGGCTCCACTGAATCTGTTCGATCTTGCCCTCGTTGTCGATGTCGGCAAACTGCGCGCCGGTCTCGGCGGCCACGAGTTTCACCGACTGCGACATATAGTAGTCGTCCACGTGAGGCGTCGGGGCCTCTGTGATGGCGAGTCGCTCGCCCTCGGGGCTCCACTGCATCAGGTAGATCGTGCCGTCGACCTGGAGGCGTTGCGGCGCATCGTCCCGGGTTACATCTTGAATGAAGCCGCGGCGGTGCGGCACGTACTCCTCGTAGTACTCCGGCTCGTACGGCAGGTCGGTCTCGGGGCGGTCCACGTCGTCGTGGGCTGTGAACGCCACCCGGTCGCCGTCCGGCGCCCACGCGTAGTCCAGCACGCCGGTGTCGTGGCGGAGGAGGGGCGTAGGGGTCCCGCCGTCGAGGGGGAGTTCGTAAAGGGCCGGGTCTTCGTCCTCCTCGATGCTGGCGAGGAACGTGACGGTGCCGTGGTCCGGCCGCAGGGCGATGCTGCTCACCGAGGCGTCCGTGAAAAGGGCCTCCGTGTCGCCCGTGTCGGTGTCGAGCCGAAACAGGTGCGTGTCGGCGGACTCATTCGCCTCGCGCGGGTCGGCCGGCTGGCTCCGCGTAAAGACGACGTGCCGACCGTCGTCGGTGAGGGCGACGTCCTCAACCGCCTGCAGCGTGACGGCCTGATGCGGAGTGAGGCCCTGGGCCTGGGCGGCGTGCCCGATTAGGCCGATGCCGAGGAGAAAGAGGAGGGAGGCGGACAGTGCTCGGGAGCGAACGATCATAACTCTGAGGCGGGACAGTGAGAGAACGAGAGACGAAGGGCTCCTGCGGCCCCGGCCGGCCGGGTCCGCCGGGGACAGTCGACGAGTGGCAACCATTCACAATATCAATAGCACTCCACACAGCTGCAACCAAACGTGGAGCG
>CAZMDV010000050.1:0-12697 GCA_964564875.1 uncultured Salinivenus sp. | reverse complement strand
GTGAATTGGCGGGTGCAGAATCTACCACGGAACCGGTCCAAACGTCAACGTCACCCAGAGGCCCGGGGCAATTACATGTTCGGTCGCATTTCAAGTCTGTGAGTTGACCTTGATGGTCGTTGCCAGCGCCCGGCATGGCCGCAGTCCGCCGAGGACAGACGGCTGGTTCTCGCCTGCGAACGGCGGTCGACCGTCGTCGCGTTCGAGGCAAATCGCTGTTGGCTCAACTTGCACATCTGGAATGTGGCCGTATGGTCAGCCTCCGGAAAGCAGTGAGAGGCTCGCGGGCTCCGCCCCACCTGTCGAGACTTGTGCAGGTAAAAGTCCGGTGCGGGACGCGGGCGATGTCGCCGTGAAACGACCCCTACCGGGAGCACCGGTACGATCCGGTCGCTCCGCACAGGGGCAGTTGGCGTTCCTGTCAGCGAGGATGACGTTCGAAACTCGTCGTTACAACCCCATCGGCCAGGATGCGCCGGGCCTCTGGTCCGTAGTTGAAGACGAGGTCTGCCGCGGACATGCCTGCCTCAAACGATTCAAAGTTTTGGCGGTACGTTGGGTGCTCGTAGGCAAAGGTCTGTACCGAAACGTCCGAGGGCAACGCTGCAGAGGGGGAGACGTCGGTCTCCGGCACCACGAGTGTGTCCGCGTCCGTCGCCTGTACTACCTCCGCGAGGGAGCCGGGCGCACCGTCGAGTTCAGAGGCGCGCGTCACGGTCGTGCGAAGCCCAAACAGCTCGGCCAGGAGGGTCACCGAGCGGCAGGTGCACGGACTGAGGCGCTCCCAGACGCGCTCAAAGAACGGCCGAAACGACGCCTCGAAGAACTCGAAGTACATGGTGGTGCGGTAGTTGTAGAGGAATGACCGCCAGTGCTTCTCGCGCCATCGCCCTCCCGTCTTGATTTCAACATCGCAGATGGGCGCCCCATCACGGTTCCCAAAGACTGGAACCGTGATCCAGTGCCATCCCTGTGGACTCCGAAGTTTGCTACGGTTCTGGAACGATTGCTGGCGATGCGGGAACGTGTCGGCAAGAATAAAGTGGTCCACGTGCTGAAGAAGGGCCATGTGTTTTAACCGAGGAAAGTACTCCGGCGGTCTAACAGCGATCATAGGATCCCCTGTGGCAAGTACTGATTGATTCACACGTTTGTCTCGATCATCGAATGCGGTGTTCCCTCCATCTGGACACGCTAGTCCATGACGGGGTGGATCCTGGGGTCGTTCGTACCCTGTGAACCACCGACCGTTCACGCGTCGCGCCCCTCCGATGCGTTCGCCCTTCCGCCGTCCCCAGCAGGCGCACTGTTTTTTCTCGAAATCAGTATCTTTTGAGACGTCGAGTCGCACGCCCCAGACGCATGATCTCATCCCCCCTGGCCCACGCCGGCACTCGTTCTGACAGATGACGGACCCGTACCTTCTGCACCGCTCTGCGAAAGAGCGTTGAGCCTTTGGGCCGACCTTCTGTACATTGTGTGCTCCGGCCCATCGTAGCCTTACAGACTTCTACCTGCCGCTTCATGTCGACCTCAGATCCCTCCCGGCCGACCCTGGAGGGCAACTACAACCTCCTGTTCCAGTTTGCCTTCTGGCTCTTCGTGGGGGCCATTTCGTTTAGCGTCGCGGGGATGTTGCTCCTCCGCCTCGTCCCTTCCACGATGTCTTTCTTTGGGCCGATATACACGAAGCTCGTGAAGACGCCCACGTGGACGTTCATGATCATGCTCGCGCTCCTTCCGCTCCTCATGTACGGTCCCCTTTTGGGCTGGAAGCGGATCGGGTACATGGCCATATGGGGATGCCTCGTGGGCGGGGCGAGCGAACTGATCGGCACATCGGGCTTATTCACGGTGGGGGGAATTCAGCTCCCTTTTGGCGAATACGAATACACGCAGTGGCTGGGCCCGAAGATTGCCAACCATGTGCCGTACTTCATACCGCCCTCGTGGTTCGCAATGTCGATCATTTCCCTGGACCTAGCGCGCCGTATTACGGATCGCCGGGGACAGTCCCTTCTCCTCGGCACCCTTTTTATGGTGCTCTGGGACGTGTCGCTCGACCCAGCCATGAACCAGGCCTTTCCATTTTGGCAGTACGGAGTCGATGGGTTTTACTTTGGGATGCCTCTTTCCAATTGGGCCGGGTGGGCCGGCGTGACGTTCGTGATTGTGCTCGGCTACGAGTATATTAGAGGGGACGGCCCCATCATGAACGAGTGGGCCCCGTGGGTGTATGCCCTCAATTGCATCTTTCCGCTCTCGATTTGCCTCCTCCGAGACGAATACCTGGCTGCTCTGATCGGAAGCCTGGCGGCGCTGCTTCCCTTCCTCCTGCTCTGGATGTCGAATCCGCGTCATCTGAAGCGCGCCGTATCACTTCTGCGTGCGTAGCTCTCCGCTCTCGTCTCGCCGCCCTGGACGAACGCCTTCATGCCTTCCCTCTCCCTCGACACCCGCGCCGACGAAGACCAGTGGATCTGGGAGTCGTTTCGGTACCACTCCCGGACGTTTTCCCTGGCGGCCTACCTCCTGCCCCGGTCCGTGCAGATGTCGGTTGCCACCCTCTACCTCTACTGTCGTCGTGTCGACTCTATCGCCGATCAGCGCGTGCTCGAGGTGGGCCGGGAGCGCGCGCTCAACGAGGTCAAGCAGGTGCGCGACCGGCTGGACGACACCTTGGCCGGACATCCCCCCACCAACACGGTCCTTTGGCGTCGCCTCGCCGAGGTCAACGAACACGTGTCCCTCCCCCATGAGCCCCTGTACGAATTGATCGGGGGGGCCATCTGGGACCTGGAGGCGCGTCCCGTTGAGTCAAAGGAAGACCTGATCGAGTACTCGAATCTGGTGGGGGGCAGCGTCGGGGCTATGATGCTTCCCTTTCTGGCGTCTTCTGATCAGCACGAGTCGCTGGAGCCCGCCGCCCGACACCTGGGAATCGCGATGCAGATCACCAACATCGTGCGGGACGTGGGGGAGGACATTGAGGAGCTCGACCGGGTGTATCTTCCTCAACAGTGGCTCGCCGCGCATGACGTGCCCGTGGAGGCCCTGCGGACCGGCCGCATCTCGAACGGCTACCCAGCGCTCCTGGAAGAGGCGATGGAAACCGCCGAACAGTTCTATGCAGACAGCTTTGATGGGGTGGAAGCCCTTCCGTTTCGGTCTCGACACAGCATCCGTGCCGCTGCCCGGATGTATCGGGAAATCATGAACGAAGTGCGGGCCAACCGCTACGACAACTTGACCCATCGGGCCTACGTGTCACTGCGTCGCAAGCTCTTCCTCCTCCTCTACGACGGATACCATCGTCGCAAGCACCGGCTGCGCTTGGAGACGTGATCGTTTGCGCTCGTCTGTTTTTTCGTGTCGTCCTGTCGTTCCTGTGGCCCCCATGCGTCGGCTCGTCGAGGCCCTTCTCCAGTTCGATCTTCGTCGGGCCTTCCAGCGAGTGTGCTGGGTGGGCGAATGGCCGCCCGCCCTCCCCGAGGGCCCTGTCATCGCGTACGCCAATCACCACCACTTTTACGACGGGCACCTGGCCTGGCTGTTGTTCTACCGGCAGCTGGAGCGACCGCCCACGCTGTGGATGGCCGAGTGGGACCGGTACCCGTTTTTTGCCGCCGTGGGGGCCCAGCCCTTCCCCCCGGACGATCCGAGCCGGCGCGCCGCTACGATCCGCCGCACGGCGTGGCGTTTTCGGGCACGGCCGCGCACCGTCCTCGTGTACTACCCCGAGGGCACGCTTCATTCGCCCGACGAGGGCATTCGGGCGTTCGATGCCTCGGCGCTGGAGCGGCTCGCGCGCCTGTATCCGGACGCCACGTGGTGGCCCTACGCGGTGCACGTCACCTGGTGGAACGAGGCCACCCCTACGGCGCTTCTCACGGGGGGCACGCCCCACGAGGCGGACGGCCAGGAGCACACCCGCCTCCAGGATCTTTGGCACCACCTCCGAACTCCGACCGACCGGCCCACCCACATGCTCCTGAGCGGCCATGGCAGTCTGGAGGAGTGGTGGGACTTCTCGTTCGCGTCTTCTCTCTTCGAGCGCTACCTCGACTCTCGGTCATGGTTCTCCTCGTCCTCCTCGCCACGATGAGCTCCCCCTTTGCCCAGACCACACAGGTGGCATACGCGGAGCAGGACGTCGAACGGCTCAAGGACCTGTTCGAGCAGGCCTCTTCCCAATCCGACAGTCTCCTAGTTCGGTACCGACTGTATCCCCTTACCGAAGACGAGGCCGTCCTGCAAGGCATTCCGTCCTCTCTCTCCGACGGAACCCCCCGAGAGTACGCTCTCCTTTCAGGGCTCTGGGCGTACCGGGCCGGCGAAGCGTCCCTGTTTTCGACCATCCGGTACGGGCGGCGATCGACGGACCTTCTCGAAGACGCCAAAGCCCAAGCCCCAGAGGCCCCGTTCGTGCTCCTCGTGGAGGGACAATCGCTGCTCTTCCGTCCATCGATCGCCGGAAAGGACGCAGCGGCCGCCGCCGAGCGGTTTGGTCGGCTGGCCACGATCGTAGACCAGGAGGGAACCTCCGGGATCTCTCGGACGGAGGCTCAAATCTGGCGGTGCTTCGCCCTAGAGGAAGCGGGCCAGTCAAACAAGGCCCACAAGCTCCGTACGCGCTTACAACAGCGAAACCTGCCACCGCTCTACGAGCAATTCCTGGAATCGCCACCGGACGTGTAGACGGCCCAGTCTCGTTCTCCTTCCCCAACGCTCTATCCCATGACGCTCGAGTCGGCTCGCCTCCTCTTGATTCCGCCTCTGGCCCTGGCCCACGCGGCGTTCTGGGGGATCCTCCTGAGCAATTTGGCCTACCTGCGACGGCAACGGTCCTCTCGGCCCGACCCGCTGCCGACTCTCTCGATCTGTATCCCGGCCCGCAACGAGGCCCAAAACCTGCGTCGGCTGTTGCCGACCCTCTGTGCGCAGGACTATCCGGAGTTCGAGATTCTCGTGTGGGACGACGGGTCCGAAGACGACACCTGGCAGGTCTTGCAGGCCGTCGACGATCCGCGGCTCACTCCACTTCGAGGATCGGATCCCCCGCCCGACTGGGTGGGCAAGGTGCACGCCCTGTACCAGTGCACGCGTCGAGCGTCCGGCAACTGTTATCTGTTCCTCGACGCCGACGCGGAACTGCTCGGTCCCCAGGCCCTCCGCCGACTGGTGGCCCGACACACCGGCACGGCCGCGAGCGTCTCCTCGGGCTTCCCCCACCTGACAGGCGGGGCCCTCCTGCTGGTGAGCCTCGTGCCCCACGCCATTCTTCGCAGCCTACCCTGGTCCCTCGTGGCCCGGACCCGTGCACCCTCGATCAGCGCCCTTAACGGGCAGTGCTGGCTGATTGACGAGGCCGTGTACCACACCCATGAGCCACACGCTGAGGTGAAGGATGCGGTGTTGGAAGACGTCGCCATCGGCCGTTACCTGAAGCAAGAGGGCCATGCGCCCACCCTCCTGGACGTGCAGGATTGTGTGGCCGTCCACATGTATGAGAGCTACAGGGACGCCTGGCAGGGATTTCGGAAGAATGCATATCTCCTGCTGGGCGGCACCCCCCCGCGTTTTCTCTTGATGTATGGCGGGTTCGTCCTCACCTGGCTGGTCGCCCCCTTGCTCTCGCTCTGGTTCCTCGCCTCCCTGTACGGACTCAAGCTCGTCACTGACCGGGCGAGCGGGATGCCCCTGCTCGTGAGCCTCCTCGCACCGGTCTCGTACCTGCTCGGGCTGGCCATTCAGCTCGACTCTGCCGTGCATCACTGGGGGGACCGGGTCACCTGGAAAGGGCGGTCCGTGCCCAGCTCCTCCCACGCCGTCTCAACGCCTGGAGACGTGGGGTCGGACGCGCCCACCCCGGAGGGGTAGACAGACGCTCTTTTGATCGTTACTTTTCCGGATGCGGTTGGCCTCTTTCCTAATACCTCCTCCCAGCCATGCGCCTCGGCCTTATCTTTTCCCTGCTCCTCGCCATCGTGGCAGTCATCTTTGCGCTTCAGAATCCACAGAACATGGACGTGAATCTTCTTTTCTTCAAGACCAGAGGATCGACAGCCCTGATTCTCATGGTGACCTTCTGTTTCGGCGTGGTCGTCGGACTTCTGACCATGCTTCCCAAACAGTTTCGGATCCGACGGGAGCTGAAGAAGCTCCAGAGAGAACAGGACGCCGGGTCAAAATCCAACTCTTCCCTCACGCAGTCGAAATCCGCGTCCGGATCCACTGGGGCCGGTGGTACGAGTGGGGCGACAGAGTAGTGAGTAGACAGACGGCCTGATCCCAATTCGCTTCCTTGCGCCCCTGATCTCGTGCTCCGTCGCCCGCCGCCGCTGTCGCCTGGAGCTTCCATTGCGGTTGTGGCCCCGGCCAGCCCCCCCCGCACCCAGGCGACCTACGAACATGGATTAGCCCGACTGAAGGAAACCTTCGATGTGCGACACGCATGGAGCCCGGGCGCGGAGCGGGGCTATCTCGCGGCCCCGGACCCCGACCGGATCGCTGCCCTACACCGAGCCATTGAGGATCCCGATATTCGAGCAATCATCTGTGTGCGCGGGGGCTACGGGTGTCTCCGGCTCCTGCCCCGGATCGACTGGGACCTCGCCCGCCAGCATCCCACCCTCCTCGTAGGCTACAGCGACGTGACGGCTCTCCACCTTGCGTTCTACGCGGAGGCGCACTGGCCGGGGGTGTCCGGGCCGGTCGCTACCGAATGGGCTGAGGCCGACGCGGCCACTCTGGGTTCGTTTCAAGCCTGGAGCCGGGGCGATATTGCCGATTTCGTGGACGATTTCGAGGCCACCCTCACCCCACTGGCGCCCGGGACCGTCACGGGTCCCCTCCTCGGTGGCAACCTGTCGGTGCTTTCGCGGCTTTTGGGCACCCGGTTCGCCCCGGACTTCGAAGACGCCGTTCTCGTCCTCGAAGACGTGGCAGAGGCCCCATACCAAGTCGACCGCATGCTTGCCCACCTGGAGCACGCCGGGCTGCTTGACGCCGTGGCGGGCGTGATCCTCGGTCTCTTCACAACCGGGAATCTCGACCCGGACAAGCCGACCCTTTCGTTGAACGACATCTTCGAGGACTATCTGGCCTCCCGTTCCTACCCGGTCGTCAAAGGCCTCCCTTACGGACACTGCTTGCCCCGATGCTCACTTCCGATCGGTGTCCCCGTGCAGCTGCGTGCAACGGCCGACGAGGCCTCGATCACGGCCCAGTCAGCCGTCGTCGACCAGTAAGGCGCCGCCGAGTGACTGCGCAGGACGGACGATGATCCGGGCAGAGCCCTCGATTTAGGATCCGATTGATCACACGCCTCAGTTCCAAAAAGACGGAACTTCGCCCGCGCCAGGACGAATAATGAAGACCGTACTTGAGGAGTTCTACACGAAACGCCGCTGCCGTTTCTGGCCGTGGCGTTCCTTTTTTGGCAGGTGCGGCTCTTGCAATTGCGCGATACTGTTACAACGGATTCCCGCAACATGGCTGACGACGAGACCGTTTACATGACCGAAGAGGGCCTTGAGGAACTCAAAAAGGAACTGCACCGCCTCCGGACCAAGGAACGCTCGCGCATCGCCGACGAAATTGCCGAAGCGCGTGCAAAAGGCGACCTTTCCGAAAATGCGGAGTACGACGCAGCGAAGGAGGAGCAAGGCAAGCTCGAGTCCCGCATTGCGCAGATCGAAGACACCATTGCTCGCGCCCGTATCGTCGATGAGTCCACCGTCGACGACAGCAAGGCGTACATCCTCTCCGACGTGACGGTCGAAAATCTCGATACGGGCAATCAGCGCACCTTCACCCTCGTGTCGGAGGAGGAGGCCGACATTTCGCAGAACAAAATTTCGGTCGAGAGCCCCATCGGCGAGGGCCTGCTGGCTCGGGAAGAGGGCGACGAAGTTTCCATCGACGTTCCGGCCGGAACCGTCCACTTCAAAATCATCGACATCTCCCGCTAACTGCGCTGCGGTCCACAGGTCCCCCTAGCGCGAACACTCCCGGTGGCCCCCACTCCCCCGAGATTTGCTGACCCCGCTGAACTCATCCCTCCGCAACGCTGGTGGCTCCAAGCTCCGACGAGGGAGAGTCCGCCCCCGAGGACCCCAACTCTCCTGACTCTTCCTCCGCACTCATAGTCGCTCGCAGGGTTGGCGTAGGGATGTTGTGGATCATTGCGATCTTCTACAGGGCATATGCGCTGGTACTCCTCATTTACATCGTCGCGGATCCGTGAACGACCGACGTGCAGATTCAGCGTCATTCGGGGGGCGGAGGCCTCTTATGGAAAGCTGTATCAGCCCTGTCCCCTATTCGCGCTCGACGAGGGCCTCCCGGTCGCCGTCGTAGCCGCCGAAAATAATCGCTTCTTCCGGCAGTGGAATCAAATGGAAGGTCATCGGCGAGGCCATCGAGGAAAATCGGGATGTCGACGATCAGCGGCTCTCGGAGCTCTACCTGAACGTGATCGAGTGGGGACCGGGAATCTACGGAGCCCAAGCCGCCGCGCAACATCACCGCGGCCAGGCCACGACCCAGGTCACTTGCTCTATCAGGCGGCCGCCCCCGCCGCGTGAATCCCCAATCCTTGGGTCCGACGCCCCGCGTCCGTGGACCGGTACACCCGCATCATTTTCCGCCACAAGCAGCATCTAGGTCTTCTCTCGTCTCATCTCGAGGCGCTAAGGAGCAAATGGCGATCGCGATGGTTCGCCGATCACCGCACACCCGAAGGTCCTCTTCCCCAGCAGTTGGCCGTTTTTCCTGACGGAGCGTTGCCGCTTCCGAATGAGTCTGCACCACTCCCCGATCACTTAGATTCCTCTTCCCATGGCAATTGACCTCCGCAGCGACACGGTCACCCGCCCCTCTCAGGGAATGCGCCAAGCGATGTACGAGGCCGAGGTCGGGGACGACGTTTACGGAGAGGATCCCACCGTGAACCGGCTTCAAGAACGCGTGGCCGCTGTCCTGGGCAAGGAGGCGGCCTTGTTCGTCCCGTCCGGTACCATGGCCAATCAGATCTGTCTCCACGTGCTTACCACACCGAGCGACGAAGTCATCCTGGAGCGCGGGAGTCACGTCTTCAACTACGAATCCGGCGCGGCGGGGCTGTTGTCGGGAATTCAGCTCCACCCCCTCGACGGAGACCAGGGCCGCCTCTCCTCCTCCCAGGTGGAGGCCGCCGTCCGGGCCGAGGCCGCCGTTCTTCCCCAGTCGCAGGTGGTGTCGATCGAAAACACGGCCAACAAGGCCGGCGGGGTCGTCTACTCGCTGGATCGGATCCAGGCCATTGCGGAGGTCGCTCGGGCCCACGACCTGCATCTGCATCTGGACGGGGCGCGCCTCTGGAACGCCGCCACGGCCCTCGACGTGGAGGAGCAGACCCTCGCCGCGCCCGCCGACCTTGTGTGGGTCGCCCTCTCGAAAGGCCTCGGCGCCCCGGTGGGATCCGTCCTTGCCGGTCCGTCTCCCTTGATCGAGGACGCCCGGCGCACCCGAAAGCAGTTTGGGGGCGGGATGCGGCAGGCCGGCATCCTGGCCGCCGCGGGGCTCTACGCGCTGGAGCACCATCGGTCTCACCTCGACGACGACCACGAAAAGGCCCAGCGCTTGGCCGAGACCATCGCCGACTGCGCGGCCTTCAACCTGGACGTAGGCGCCGTGGAAACAAACATCATCATCTTCGAGGTTACGAACGGTACGGCTGAGTTGGTAGTCGAGACGCTGGCAGAGGAGGGCGTGCTCCTTACGCCGTTCGGCCCGACGACCGTTCGGGCCACGACCCACCGCGACGTGTCGATGGAGGAGATCGACGAGGCCACCGAGATTGTCCGTAGACACTTCTTCACCCCCTCATAGTCGAAACCTTACCTCCATCGAACGTACGATGCGTCTGAGCATTTAGATGTCATCATTTATGACTTTCGATAGCTATGAAAACCAGCCCTGCCGTACTGCTTCGGTGGTGCATTTTCCTGTGCCTGTGTGCCTCCCTCTCAGGGTGCGACCTGACGGAAGGACAAGCTGACGATTCCCAAGGCGAACCACGGCAGCCCAGGCATGGGGTTCTCTCATTTCGGGTGTCTCACAATGTCGATGACGCGGGCTGTCTCGACGATGGAAATTGCTTCTTCGAAACCAATCAGGAACAGGACATCGAGCAGTGGCTGCGGCGCGTTCGCGGCGACTCGGACCTTGCGGTCCTACACTGGAACCGGCCGATTCCATACCACACCTTTTCTGTCGATCTCCCGGAGGGCACCAGCCGGATCGATTTCTACGAAGAGCGGCTTTCTTCCTCCCTCGTCGACTGGCTTGAGGCCTTCGCCACGCACTTCGAGCAGATGCCTCGAGGGTACCTGGCGGTTTCTGCCCTGAACAGCCGGCGCACTCGGCCCGGACCGTCGTTTACGGGCGAAACGGACGGCGCCCCTGTAACCGATGCCACGTGCCCCGACGTATCCCCGGGCAGTGAATTTGAGGTCACTGGACCGGACGGGACGCAGAAAAGGGTTGAATTCGAACACGCGTATACGAACTTCCTCCTCTACTTATACGAGAAGCTTAGTCCTGAGGCGTTCGGCCTCGTCGTCGAAGCAAATCTCTTTGGAAAGCACTGTCCCAATCGCTGGCCCGGATTCGTGGATCTCTACCACTCGATCTACGACACGGTCCGGGCGGAGGTGGGTCCCGCCCCCCGATTGTTCGCGACGGTCACCTACCTGGATCTCCTCAACTACGACCTTGAGCGGTGTACCGGGGGCCCACAAGTCGAATCCTGCGACGGGCCAGTGGGAGATCCTTCTTACGGGTCCTTGGATCCCGAGCAGTGTTATCAGATCGACCTATCTCCGGTTAAAGCCCTCGACGAGGGCGGACGGATGGACTTGTTGGCCCTCTCGGCGTATCCGGACGGACTCCTGATGTCTGTGCCCGGTGGTCCCGATGCCGTCGAGTTTCACCCGCCCAGCTCCAACGGCTCTGAGGATTGTCAGAATCTGTTGGTGATGCCCCCGGTCGTCGATCCCTGGGAGCAGCTGGATCGGCTCGACTGGGACAAGCCTTTTGCGATTTCCGAAACGAGTTCGCGCTCCTGCCCCGTTTGGAACTGGTCCGTCGACGGCAACGGAGAGACCCTACTTCGCATTCCCGGCACGCCGACGACTCAGCGCTTCTGGCTCGACCGTGCCCTTCAGGCCACGAAAAACCAGTCCATGGAATTCATGGTGCAGTCGCTGTATGAGGATTACCCACCGGTCGGGCGCGAGTTTTTCCAGCACGTCGACACTCCTCTCGCCTACAACGCCATCAATCTATGGCCCTGCTCCGGGCTGTATAGCGAAAACGGCGCACCCAAAACAGAGGTCTTGCCGCGGTGGCGGGAGGCCGTGCGGTAAGGAGCGATCAGTTACGGCACGATCCAGTTCCCTTCGAATGCCTGTCGGTCCGGGTTGAACCGAAATCGCGCCCGATAATGGCCCTCGGGGTGTAGGTGCAACCAGTTGATCTCGTCGACCACGGTCCGAATGACGGCGAAATATTGTCGCCCCTCGGCCACGTCCTCCCGGGTGATCGGCTCCTCCTTCACAGACGCCTGTAGGCCATCGTCAGGGCCACCGAGCGGCGTGCCGGGGGCTGGGGGACGGGGATACAGTGCGAGGGCGGACGGCTCCTGAGCGTCCCACATCTCGTCGGCCACGGCGTCGTCCGTATGGACGGTGGCCGTGCCCCGGAGTCGAATTTGCTCGCTCGTGTCGGGGTCCCATCCGTGCCAGGCGATCCGGTCGTGGGCTCGGATGTCCTCGACCTTTCCCGCCCGGCGATCAGAGTGGAACGACAGCCGCCGGTCCCCGCGGGCCGCCGACCGTAGGACGACGGACCGCAGGTGAGGCTGGTCGCCCTGCACGGTCCCGAAAGTGAGAATACGGAAGGGAGAACGGGAGTCTTCGGCGGCGCGCTCGATCCGTTGCCATACCCGATCGCGCACTGTATCGAGATCCACGTAGCGGTCCATCGCGCAGAGTTGGTTCGTTGATAGGGCACCGGAACGGCCAGTCGGGACTCCGCTATCGGGTAACGTCGACGCGGAGAGGATCGCATCCCGTCGCTGTGGCCTTGAGGGTGTCGCCACCTTTCACCGGTCCCACGCCCGACGGGGTCCCCGTGTAGAGCAGATCGCCCGGGGAGAGCGTGAAGATCTGCGAGCAGTAATGGACCAGTTCGGCGACGGAGAAGATCATGTGGCGGGTGGAGGCCTCCTGCCGCGTCTCCCCGTTTACCTGGAGCCGGATCGTCAGGTCCTGGGTGTCGCCCACTGCGTCGGCGGATGTAAGCGGCCCCAAGGGAGCGAACGTGTCGAAGCCCTTCGCCACGGACCAGGGATGGCGCTTTTTCTTGGCCTTGTTCTGGAGGTCGCGGGCCGTCATGTCGAGCCCAATCGCGTAGCCAGCGACGTGGCCGAGGGCCTGATCCCGAGAAATGTGCTTCCCCGCCGTTCCGATTACGGCCACCAGTTCAACCTCATGGTGGACGTCCTGCGACTGCGGGGGAAGACGAACGGTCTGGCCCGACCGAATGATCGCGGACACGGGCTTCAGAAAGACCATCGGCTCGTCGGGCACCTCGCTCTCCATCTCGTCGGCGTGCTCGGCGTAGTTGCGGCCGATGCAGAGGAGCTTGCCGA
>CAZMDV010000049.1:0-12717 GCA_964564875.1 uncultured Salinivenus sp. | reverse complement strand
CTCCTCAGCGTATCACCGGCCGGATCAAGGAACCGTGAACGTCGTCGGACGAAGTGATGTCGGTGCGTACCGTTGCGTTGTTGATCGTGCTGGTGGGTGGCGTCTCCCTGTGCCCCTCCCTCGCCCAAACGCCCCCCTCCAGCGTGGTCAAGGGCCGCGTGCTCGACGCCGAGGCGAACGCCCCACTCCCCGACACCCATGTGTTCATCGCCCAGTCGATGAACGGCACCGTCACCGATTCGACCGGGCACTTCCGTCTCGACGGGGTGCACCCCGGGGCGAAGCGGCTGTACGTCTCAAGGGTTGGGTACACGAACAAAGCTGTTGATTTTCAGCCGACCCCGGGCCGCACGAAGGTATTCAGCGTCCGACTTGAGCCGAAGGTACTTGAGTCCCCTCCCGTCACCATCTCGGCGGAGCGCGACGAGGAGTGGTACGAGCGCCTGAATCGGTTCAAGGAGCGCTTCATCGGGACCACGGGGTACGCCGAGAAGTGCACACTCGTCAACCCCGAGGTGCTCCGCTTCGAGGAGAAATGGTGGGGCAAGTTCAAGGCGTGGACCGAAAAGCCGGTGGTCATCAAAAACCGCGCCTTGGGCTACCGCCTCACTTATTACCTCAAGGAGTTCGAAGAGAGCGGCACGATTGTGCGGTGGGACGGCGAGCCGCTCTTCGAGCCGCTCACACCCAAGGATTCCTCGCAGGCAGTCCGGTGGCGACGAAACAGACTGGAGGCGTATCAGGGGTCGCTTCGTCATTTTCTCCGTGCCCTCATCGGCGACCGCCTCGACGAGGAGCAGTTCAGTTTATATCGGCTTCCCCGGGCGTCTTCCCTCCGCCGCACGTCTCGCACAGATCGAATTCCCACAACGCGAGACCGCATCTTAGAGCCCGGCCCCGATTCCACGTACCTCCTGGACACTCACGACCGGCTGGAGGTGATCTATCGGGACGAACCGGAGAGCGAAATGTACCTCGACTGGGCGGATATCACCCAACGCAGGCCCCGCGACTATCAGACCTCCCAAATCAAGCTCAATGAGCATCCAGTTCACGTCGACCCGTACGGGGAAATCGTCGAGCCCTACGGCGCCACGCTTTACCGGTACTTTGCCTTCACCGTCCGGATGGCCGAACTGCTCCCCCGCGAGTATGAACCGCCGGAGTGATTCGTTCTACCAAAACGCGTTCTCGTAGTGATTGACCTCGGGGGGGCCGTCGCGCAGCATCACCGTCACGACGTCGAACCGTGCCGGGGCGCCCTCGAACCGGCGCTCGTGCAGATACGCTTGGGCGACCGTCCTCAGCGACTCCTTCTTTTCGTCGGTGATGGACGCCTCCGGGGCGCCGAACCCCATTCCACTGCGGGCCTTCACCTCAACGAAGACGAGCTCGCCGCCCTCGTCCGGATCGTAACAGACCAGGTCCACCTCGTTGCGCTCGAAGTGGTAGTTGCGTTCCAGAACGCGGTAGCCAGCCTCTTCGAGGTGGGTGGCCGCGGCCTCTTCGCCGCGGTCTCCAATGTCGTTCGTCGTTGCCATGACGCGGAGGAATCGTGTGGGAAGATGCCGTCAGTGCGGAGGATTGGCCTCGTTGGGGTCGGCGTCCGTGAGGCGTAGCGCGAGCTCCAGGAGGTGCTCGATCTGGTCGACCTCCTGGTTTCGGACGAGGGGGAGGAGAGCCTCAGAGACACCTTCGAGCACTTTTACAAGATCGATCAGGTGGGCAAAGCGGCGATGCAGCACCTGCTCGGCGTCCGGGCGGTCCTCAATCGTCTCGTCGTCTTCAACTAGCAGATCTGCACACTCCTCCAGACGCGACCGGACGGGATGGATTTCCCGGCGTTGGCGCTCCTCGATGATCCGGGCCGTGATTTGCCACACGTCCTTCTCTGCCCGGTAGTAGTCTTTTCGGGAGCCGGACCGCTGGGTTTTGGTCACCAGGTCCCAGTCCACGAGCGACCGAAGATTCATGTTCGCGTTTCCCCGGCTCACGTCAAGCCGTTCCATGATCTGGTCGGTATTGAGGGGCTGTTCCACGCAGTAGAGGAGCGCATGGATTTTTGCCATCGTGCGGTTAATGCCCCAGGTGGAGGCCATTTCCCCCCACAACGAGACGAAGCGTTCTACGGCGTGCCGGCCTCGGGGCGTGGGGGGCTCAGCGCTGGTCGACGGATCGGAAACTGATGACTCAGAAGACGTCATAGCTCGCCAAGCACTTAGATGAAAGCCCCCTGGAACCGAATTTCTCCCTCTTATCCGACTTGACTACTCCTAAATCCCTCCGAATTGTTTCTCCTCACCCTGCGAGGCCTACACATCATGGCCCTCAGTTTGTAGACTGACAGGCGTCGGGCCGAGATTACCGCCCGATGCTCCCGACCGATGGCCCAACGGCATCCCCTCGCCTCCAGCACGCACTCCCCAACACAGGTCCAATCCGTAACATGTCACCCCCCTCCTCCCCGCCCGACGCTCCCGTCATTACCATCACGACAGACTTTGGCACCGAGGACGCGTACGTCCCGGCCATGAAGGGCACGATGCTCTCCATCTGTCCGCAGGCCCGGCTGGTGGACGTGACCCACGAAATCAGTCCTCAGGACGTGATGGAGGCGGCCTTCGTGCTGCGGTCGGCCCGCCCGTACTTTCCGGAGGGCGCGGTCCACTTGGTAGTCGTCGACCCGGGGGTCGGCACCGATCGCCGTGCCGTCGCGCTCCGCGCCGAGGGCCAGTGGTTCGTGGGACCGGACAACGGCGTCTTTCCCCTCGTCCTCGACCAGGGCTCCCCGGACATGATGGTCGAACTCGACGACCCCACGTACTGGCGAAGCGCGTCGCCGAGCACCACGTTTCACGGCCGCGACATCTTTGCCCCCGCCGCTGCCCATCTTGCGGAGGGCCAGTCCGTCGAGGAAATTGGCACGCCGATCGATACGCTCGAACCGCTCCGGTGGGCGCGCCCGTCCACGGCTTCACAGACGGTGCAGGGGTGGGTCGTCCACGTCGATCACTTCGGGAACTGCATCACTAACATTCGGCGGTCGACCCTGGCCGACGCCGCCGAGCTGGACGCGTCGGAGCCGTCGCTCGACGCCTTCCCGCCGCTCAAATGCTACGCGGGGAGTACCGTGCTTGAGGACCTGCACCCCACCTACGGAGCCGTTCCGGAGGGCGATCCTCTGCTGCTCTTTGGGAGCACGGGACACCTCGAAATCGCCGCCAACGGCGGGAACGCCGCTGAACTGCTGGACATACGAAAGGGTGATTCCATCAAGCTCGCCTTCGAAGAATCGTCGGAGTAGTCCGTCGCCCCCGGACCGTCCCGTCACGCTCCGTCTCGGCCCCTCCAATTGTGACACCATGGCTCTTCCCGCTCCGACGTCCGATGCGTCCCTGCCCATCGGGCTTCTGAAGACCCTCTATCCCCTTGCCTGCCTGCTCGTGGGGCCGGAGGAGGCCTCCGAGCTCCTTCTCCACGTCTACCAGCAAACAGCTGAGCGTCCGCCCGCCGAGCACCCCGATGATCGTGAGGAGTGGCTTCGCGCCCTCCTCCGCGCGGCCGGCGACGAAGCGGGGCTTGCGGAGGCGGAGACCGCGTCAGCCCTGGAGCCCACCCTCTCCTCCTCCGATTCCCTGCGGCAGGAAGTGGCCGAACGCATCGCCGATGAGACCCTGCCCGTCGCCCTGGCCGCCTGCTCGCCCCAGGAGCGGTTTCTACTCGCGCTGGGGGCCCTGAGCGAGTCCGAGGACCCGCCCCCCATCGCCGACGCCCTTGACACCACGCCCTCGGACGCCCGCGCAACCCTCTGGACGCGACTCCGGAGCGTGCTGTCCAAGCCCGAGTTCGCCCTCGTCGACGAGACCCTGTCCGACGCGTTTCTTCAGGACGCGGTGCGCGACTGGATCGAGGCCCGCTTCTCCCCCGTTCCGCGCTCCCTTCAGACCCAGATTCAGGAGATCCTCCGGACCGCTCGGACATCGGACTCGGCCGCGGAGACCGACGATCCCTCATCCGCGGAGGAGACGTCGTCTCTGCTCGATCGCCTCCTCGTGCGCCCGACCCCTCGCGCCCTTCTCATCGCGACCTTGATCGGGGCGGCGGTGCTGGGGGGCAGCATCGGCGTGTCGTACCTGAGAGAATCCCCGTCCCCCTCGTCGTCGTCGAGCCCAAGCCTCGTCGCCTTTTCGGCGGAACGAGCCGGGGCCATTCGTCCCGACTTGACGACGAGCAGCCGGTCCAAGGCCGAAGCGTACGTGGAATCGACCTGGAACCGCCAGATTCAGCTTCCCGCCATCAAGGGAGCCCGCGTCCAGGGGGTGGGGCAGGTTCGCCCAGCGGAGGACGTAGAGATTCCGGTCCTGCTTTATGCGGACACGAGCGACAACGCGCGCATCGCCACGTTTGCCTACAGCTACGCGCTCGCGGACCGCATCGAGGACACAGCGACGCTGGATACAGAGATTCGCGACGCCCTGGCTCGGCGCAACCGTCTGGTGTCCAACGAGCAGGCGGGGGCTCGGGGCCTCCTCTGGCGAGACCGGGACGACATCTTCGTCGCCATCGCCCCCTCGCTTCCTCCCGACTCTCTCCGGTCGCGGCTCCGGCCGTAGGACTACGCGGCCGCCGCCGCCGGAATCTGGATGCGGAAGGTCGACCCCTCCCCCACGGTCGACGAGGCGAGTTCGAGACTGCCGCCGTGGTAGGATTCCACCACGCGACGGGCGAGGCTCAGCCCTAAGCCCCATCCGCGCTGCTTGGTGCTATAGCCGGGCCGGAAAATGTTTTTCCATTGCTGTCGTTCGATGCCCCGGCCGGTGTCGTCAACCTCAATGAGCACCCGGTCCCCCTCCTCCCAACCCGAGACCGTGATGGTCCCCTCGTCGTCCTCGATGGCGTCGAGGGCGTTTTTGAGGAGGTTTTCGAGCACCCATGCGAAGAGCTCCTCGTTCGCCTCGGCGACCAGCGTCTCGGAAATATCGACCGTCAGGTCAATCGACTGTCCCTGCCGCGGGATGCGACGTCGGAGGTAGGTGGCCGTCTGCTCCACGATGGGGACGAGATCGCACCGATCGAGCTTCGGCTGGGACCCGATGTCCGAAAACCGATCGGCCACGCGCTGGAGGCGCTCCACGTCGTTCTCAATCTCCGTGAGCGCTTCTTCCTTCTGCTCCGCGTCGAGGTCGGGGGTGCGCAGCATCTCGATCCACCCCATGAGGCTGGACAGCGGCGTGCCGAGTTGGTGGGCCGCCTCTCGCGCCATCCCCATCCACAGGCTGCTCTGCTCGCTGCGGCGGATGTACGAGAAGCCGAAGTATCCCACCATCACGAACAGGCCCACGAAGACCAACTGGACCCACGGAAAGAAGCGGAGCTCCGTGATGAGGGCCGACTCGTCGTAGAAGACGTACTGAGTGAGCTGCCCCTCGTCGCTGGAGCCCCCCGGTCCGTCAGGCGCGCCGGACACGTCGATGCGGACCGGAATAGGCTCGAAGGACGCTTTCATGTCGGCCAGCTCGCTGTGCAGCTGTTCCATCGCCTCGGCCGAATCCTCGGGCGGCAGCGCCCCGATGGTGTCCGGCACACCCACGTTCTGCCAGGACAGCGGTCGACGACGCGTCGAGTCCGTGATGATGGCCGGCACGCCGAACTGATTCGGCTCAAGGATCTGATTGAGGATGAAATTGAACTCGCGGGTGGGGGGCATGGTCTGCGCCCAATCCACCGCGTCTCGAAACGCCGCGATGCGCTCCTCGGAGAGCGACACCTCCGAAGCGGGGTTCTGGTTAAGGGATCGGAGATGGGTCTCCAAACGACGGAACTCGTCCCGGTGGGGATTGGCGGACTGCTGGGTTTGCACGACCTGCTCCAGCGCGTCGGCCCAGAGTCGGATGACGGCCTGCTCGCGCTGCTGAAGCCGGTCGACGAGCTGCTGGGTGTACCACAGCGACGCCACGGCAATGCCGACCGCGAACACGATTAGACCGAGCTTCAACCGAACAGACCACCGATAGGCGTCCATGACTACACCGAATTTTGCACGTACGTCCTCCACACCGAACACCCCCTTCGGAAACACAGAAGGCCCCCGGCCTCAGCCGTCGTTCCGCCCCTCTTCTACACCGCGGCCGCGGCCTCCACGTCCGTAATGATCTGGCTGCGACGGGGCCCGTTTGAGACGAGGCCCACGTCGACGTCGAGGTAGTCCGCAACGAAGGCAATATAGTCCCGAGCTTCGGCCGGAAGCGCCTCGACGTGCCGCACGTCGGAAATATCTGCCTCCCAGCCGGGAAGGGTTTCGTAGAGGGGCTCTACGCGGTTGAGGGTTTGGGCTTCGCTCGGGAAGCGCCGGGTGGTCTTCCCGTCGTAACGGTACTGCGTACAGACCTTCAGGGTCTCCATTCCCGACAGGATGTCGAGCTTGGTAATGGCCAGTTCGTTGAAGCCGTTGATCATGCTGGTGTAGCGGAGCGCGACCAGGTCGAGCCAGCCGCAGCGGCGGGGCCGTCCTGTGGTGGCCCCGAACTCGTCTCCCTTCTGGCGCAGCCGCCGCCCGGCCTCATTCTCCAGCTCGGTCGGAAAGGGTCCGTTGCCAACCCGCGTGCAGTAGGCCTTGGTGATCCCGAGGACGCGATCGATCTCGGTCGGGGACACCCCCAGTCCCGTGCAGCACCCGCCCGCGGTGGGATGGCTAGAGGTGACGTACGGGTAACTGCCGAAGTCGACGTCGAGGAGAGACCCCTGTGCGCCCTCAGCCAGCACGCGGGCGCCAGCGTCAAGGGCGTTGCACAGATACTTGGAGGTATCGGTGACGTAGTCGTCGATTTTTTGGTCGAACTCCACGTACTCCTCCACGATGCGGTCCACGTCCAGCGCCTCGGCGCCGTAGACATCCCGCAGGATGGCGTTTTTCTCTTCAATGGAGCGGCGCAGTTTTCGACGCAACACGTCCTCGTCGAGCAGGTCCACGACGCGGATGCCCGTGCGGGCAAACTTATCGGTATAGGCCGGCCCAATGCCGCGGCCCGTCGTCCCGATCTCATCGTCGTCCGAGGCAGACGCCCGTTCCTCCTCCTGCGCCGCCTCGATCGCCTTGTGGTAGGGCATGATGAGGTGCGCGTTGTGGGAGATTTTGAGGCGCCCCTCCACGTCGATGCCCAGGGACTCGATCTTTTCGATCTCCTCCAGCACGGCCTTGGGATCGAGGACGACTCCATTGCCAATTACGCAGGTCACCCCTTCGTGAAAGATGCCGCTGGGCACGAGGTGCAGGACGAACTCGTCCGTATCGCCCTCCTCGGTGTCCCACACGATCGTGTGGCCGGCATTGGCACCTCCCTGATAGCGGGCCACCACGTCGACCTCGGGGCTGAGCAGGTCCACAATCTTGCCTTTCCCCTCGTCCCCCCACTGGCTCCCAATAACAATCGATACCGGCATAGCTCACCTCGTCGGTTCAGAAAGAAAAATAGATGGGGCTTTTCTGGCCCGGCGCCGAACAACTCTCCAGGAGTGCCGCTTCCGATCCCCAAAGGCCTTCCTCGCCGATGTGGTCCAAGGGCCCATCCGCCACGGGGTCGTGTGCCAGTCGGATCGCCAGAGCACGGCTCCCTCTAAGCACCGCCAGCCTTAAGCAACACTGGTTTCGAGGCGCCGATCCAGCTCCACGACGGTCGGGGAGGCGACGAAAACGGACGAGTAGGTTCCAATAATCACGCCTATGATGAGCGCGAACGAAAAGCCCTTCAGGACCTCGCCCCCGAAGAAGAAGAGGATTCCCACCACGACAAGGGTCGTGATCGACGTCACCACGGTCCGACTCAGGGTCGCGTTGATTGAGCGGTTGACAATCTCGTCGAAGGGCTCCGTCTTAAACAGGTTTACGTACTCTCGCACGCGATCAAACACCACGACCGTGTCGTTCAACGAGTACCCGACAATCGTGAGGAAGGCCGCGATGATGGATTGGTCGATTTGAAGGGAGAACGGGACGATGCCGGCGAGGACCGAAAAGAGGCCGAGCGTAATCGTCACGTCGTGCACCAGGGCCGCGACGGCTCCGAGGCTGTAGCGCCACTCGAACCGCACCATGATGTAGAGGAAGATGACCAGCAGGGCCCCCAGGACGGCATATATGGCCCCCCGCTTCAAGTCCTCGGCGAAGCGCGGCCCTACGACGTTGGTCTTCTCGATCCCGATGTTTTGATCAGGGAACTGTTGGTTCAGGGTCGAGAGGATGCGCTCCTCCATGACGGTCGTGGTCACCTCTTCGTCACCGGGCACAGAAGTCCGAATCAGGTGTCCCGTCTGGCCGAAGCGCTGGACCTCGGGCTCCTCCGCGAGCGGCCCCGCCAGGGCAGAGCGGATGTCCACGGTGTTGATGTCGGTAGTATTGCCCACGACAAACTCCATCCCGCCCCGGAAGTCAATCCCGAGCGCGAGCCCCTTCGTGAGCAACGAGAGGATGCTAACGACCAGCAGGGTCCCCGAAATGATGTAGCCGATTCGGCGGTTCGGGATCAGGTCGTAATCGGCGTTTTCGAAAAGACGCATGACAGTCCGTCGTTGATTTGGAATCTCTTCGTGAAGACAGCCCGGACGGGGCAGGGGGAGCTACCCGTAGCTCACCTGCATCCGACGCTCCTCGACCATGTAGTCGAAAATGATGCGGGTGACGATGATCGCCGTAAAGAGGGAGGCGAGAATACCGGCCATGAGGGTCACGGCAAAGCCCCTAATCGGGCCAACCCCGAACGAGTACAGAATCACGCCCACGAAGAACGTCGTGATGTTCGCGTCGAGAATGGCGCTCAGGGACTCCTCGTAGCCGGCGCTGATGGCTGCCCGGAGCGTTTTGCCGGTGGCCTGCTCCTCCCGCACCCGGTCGTAGATGAGCACGTTGGCGTCCACAGCCATACCGATGGTGAGCACGATTCCGGCAATTCCGGGTAAAGTCAGTGTGGCCCCAAACCCGGCCAGGATGCCGAGGATGAGAATGAGGTTCAGGAGGAGCGCCACGTCGGCGACGACCCCCGCCGTTCGGTAGTACATGATCATGAAGAGGACCACGAGCAGAAAGCCCGATACGATGGAGACAAAGCCGGCCCGCGTGGACTCTTCACCCAGGCTGGGCCCCACTGTGCGTTCCGAAATGATGTTGAGGTCGGTACGAAGCCGCCCGGACTGCAGGACCGTGACGATGTCTTGCGCCTGCTTCCGCGATTCGAGTCCGGTAATCTCTGTCCGGCCGCCCGAGATACGAGTCTGAATGGTCGCGTTTGAGTACACGAGTCCGTCGAGGACAATGGATACGTTGTTCCCCACGTTCGCCGCGGTGATGCGATCCCACTTCCGCGCCCCCTCGGAGTTCATGGTGATCGACGCCTTCGGCTCGTTCGTCTGGCGGTCGAACTGCACCGACGCCTGCGTGACGACTTCTCCGGCAAGCTCCGGCTCCGCCTGAACGGCCAGAAGATGGTAGGCTTCCCGCCCATCCTGCGTCGTCAGCCTCGGATTGGCCGTCCACATCAGTTCGATGCCGGGGGGTAGCATTTTCTGGACCTCCGGCTTCGAAACAAGCCGGTTCACCTTCGCCGTGTCGGCGCCAAAGACGCGCCCAAAGATGGGCTGACCCTTGCGGGGATAGGGCTGCATGGCGGCCAGGAGCGGGTTTTGGGGACCACTTTGGCTCTCGCCCGGCTCGGTGAGAGCCGTGCCCTCGTCGGGGGCCTCCTGCTCGGAGGCGATCTGGGTTCCCTCGTCCGCAACGGTGGCGTCGGCGGTGTCGGAGGACGCGTCCATCGTGTCGGCCGGGTTTGCCTCGGCGAGGCGGGCCGAGTCCTCCGCCGTCGGCTCATAGTACTCGATGATGCGCTGCACGGACTGGTTCAGCTGCTGGGGATTCGCCATGAGGTGGAAGCTGAGCTGAGATGCGCTCTCCAGCAGGCTCCGGACGCGTTCTCGGTTGCTCACCCCCGGCATCTGCACCACAATCCGCTCGTCGCCCTGCCGCTGGATGGAAGGCTCTGTCACTCCGTACTGGTTGACGCGGTTGCGCACGACCTGAATGCCGTTCTCCACGGCTTTGTCCGCCTGGTCGTTTAGGTACTGCTGCACCTCATCGTTCGAGGACCGGCGGGTGATGTCTTCGGACTCGTTTCGGAAGTAGCGGGAGAGACGTCCGTTCGGGTTCTCCGACCCAAACTCCTCGACGAACGCATCTACCACCGACACGTCTTCCTCCTTTGCCCGCCGTTTGGCCGCCCGGAGGGCCTGTCGGAACGGCTCGTCTTTGTTGACTGCCAGCTGATCGAGGAGATTTGCAATCTCGACCTCCAGGGTCACGTGCATTCCGCCCTGAAGGTCGAGCCCCAGGCTGAGGGAATTCTGGTCGAGGCGCTGGAGGTGCTGGCGGTTTTCTTCCTGATACTCCACCCGCTCGGCCTCCGTCATATTGCTCATCTTGTAGTTGACGTACAGGTTCTGCACTGACGGATAGAGGTAGAACCCGCATATGCCAACGAAGAAAATCGTGAGTCCGATCTTGAGACCGTTCCCCTGCATAGAAATTGCTCAATCAGTTCGAGTAACACCTAATTAGTGGAGAAGCCCCGTTTGTCGCCAGTCGACATCGACGGGCCACGAGGGACGCACCGGGACGAGGCACTCTTGACGTCGACACGCGTACGCCCGGCACGCCCCGATGGGAAAGGGGCGGAGAGAAAGCTACGGCCCCAGCGGTCGGGACGCGACGAGGATGCGGGCGAGCCACCGGGCCTGAAGAGGGGGGACGAAGGCTCCGCGTCCGGGGGGATCCTCAAGTCCTCGCGACTCTGGACGAAGCTTTTTCCAAGAAGGACTGTGCTTCACGCGCACTCGACGCCCCCTCGAGACGGCCCACTGCGCGAGGCGCTGCACGAGACGGAGGAGCCTCCGTACCGGCAGGGCAACGAGCCGGTGGCAAAACTGGGTTGGGGGCGTATGGAGCATGAAGGAGACTCGTCGTCCGTCAGTGGGTTGACGATCATCGAGAATAACATAATCGGTGGGATTGTTTCTACCGGGCCTCTTCTCCCTCACCCGTCCCAAACCAAATTGTTGGGGGATTCACCCGCTCACCTCATGGGGTCTTGATGTAGGAGCTGGAAGGGCGCGACCCGCGATGCCCCGATGCGTGAGGGGTGAGGCGCGTGCACCGACCACTGGCTGCCGTCACGTCTCACATTTCACCGCCCTGTGGCCGGTCCTCCGGCGCCGCAGGAGGAGTGGCGACGCCCCCCGCGGCCTTCTGCCCCCTAAAACCGAAGGACAAACACCGTCCCCTCCCCTTCCACGGAGCGGACCGTGAGGCTCCCCCCGTGCAGGCGCATGATCTTGCGCGAGAGGCTGAGCCCAATGCCGGACCCGTCCTCCTTCGTCGTGAAGAAGGGGACGAAGATCTTTTCCTGCACGTCTTCCGGGATACCGGGCCCATTGTCCTCCACCCGAATCACCGGGCGGCTCCGCCGGTCCACGGAGGCCCGGAACTCGATGCGTCCCTGTTCGGTCTCGGGATCTTCCTCGATGGCCTGAAGGGCGTTGAGAGCAAGGTTGATGAGCAACTGGTCCAGCAAATCCGGGTCCGCAGTGAGCGTGAGGTCCGGAGGGTCGACGCTAATCGACACGTCGAGGTCTTGCTCCTCAATCTGGGCGCGAAGCAGGCGCCGCACGTTCCCGAGCAGTTCCTGGGCGTCGAGCACCTCGAATTCGGGCGACGGGATGTCGGTGAAGCTCTTGTAGGCGTCGACGAAGTTGATGAGGCTCTCACTGCGCTGCTCGATGGTGTCGACGGCCTCGCGGGCGTCGGTGGCCTCGGCGGCGGAGATTGCGCCGTTGTCGCTGGGGACCTCAAGGCGACGGGACGCGGTGGAGGCCAGCGACGAGATGGGGGCGACGGAGTTCATGATCTCGTGGGTGAGGACGCTTGTCAGTTGCTGCCACGCCTCCATCTCCTTCTCCTCCAGCTCGTTGCGCAGGTCCTGAATCGACGCGAGGGCGTGGGGCTCCCCCTGCAGCTGGAAGCGGCTCACCCGAACGGCCAGCTGGAGCGTCCGGTCTTCCTCCTCGACCCGCACCATGGCCTGCTCGCCGGACTCGAGCGTGTGGAGCGCCTCGGCGAGGTCGTCACTCACCCGCTCCAGGGCCTCCACGTGCCGGATGGGGCCAGTGCGGAGCAGGCGCCGGGCGGCCGTGTTCATCACCTCCACCTCCCCGTCGGTCTGGTACGTGATCAGGGCCACGCCGAGGTGCTGCACCACCTGCCGCAGGTACTGCACCTGCCGCTCCTTCTCGGCCCGCAGCCGCCGAAACTCCGCGGTCACCTCTTCGAAGGCATCCCGTAGGTCCTCGAAGAACGGCCCCCGCTCGTCGGTCGTAAACCGGCGCGTGAAGTCCGCGTAGCGCACCGATTCCAGGAAGCGGGTCAGGTCCCGCGTCGTTTTCTCCGTGTATCGCACCAGCGAGATGGCGACAGGAATCGCGCACGCGCCCACGAGCCCGCCCGGGAGGTAGAGCTGTCGCCCGAAGATCAGGTACGCCGCCCCCGCCACCAGGGCCGCAATCGCCGCCACGCGCAGGGCAACCTGAATGCGAAAACGCTTATGCACTTTGGGAACGGGAGAATGGGGGAAGAGGAGAAAAGGAGAAGAAGGTCATCCCGCGCCATACGGAACAGGCAGC
>CAZMDV010000048.1:0-12741 GCA_964564875.1 uncultured Salinivenus sp. | reverse complement strand
CGGGGCTCAGAGGCGGCGAAGCAGAGCGTTCCGTAGAGCTCCCCCTCCACGAGAAGCTGTGCACCGAAGTAGCTGCCGAGCTCAAACGTCTCGTAGGCCGGGTCTCCCTCCCATCCTTCGCTGGGGGCCTCCTGGACGGCCAGGAAGTTCTTCTCCTGAATGGTCTTCCGACAGTACGACTCCGAGAGGGGACAGGACGCCCCGGATTGGAGCAACGGATGGGAGCCCGACGCCTGAATGATGTGTTGGGTGCCGTCCGTGATGCGGGTCACAAATCCGTAGGAGAGATCCAGATACTCGCGTCCGAGGTCAATCAGCCGCTGGATTTTCTCCTCGAAGGGGATCTCCTGTTCGGCCGTGATGCGGTACATCGACCGCAGGGCCTGCTGTTCGTCCCGGAGCGTTTGCTCCCGCTCCTTCTGTTCGGTGACGTCGGTGTAGGTGGCATAGCCCTCCGGCTCCTGGCCACCGGAAAAGAGCACCGAGTCGAGCCGGAAGTGACGGGGGCCGTTCTCCGTTTCCCGGACGACCTCGGCCTGCACGCTGCCTTCTTCCACGGCCTGCTGCGTGAGGGTTTCGGCCTGGCGAGCCTGCCCGTCCGGCGTGACGAAGACATCCAGATTCTGTCCCGTGAGGGCCTCCTCTGTGATGCCGAAGACCTCCTCGAACGCGGCGTTCACGCCCCGGACGATGGCCTCTCCCTCCTGGACCTTATAGTGTACCACCGGACTCGGAAGGCCCGAATACAGCGCCTTCAGTCGATCCCGCTCGCGGCGAAGCTCCCGTTTCCGTGCCTCGCCAGTAGGGGTCTTCCGGGCGATGCCGACGACCCAGTCTGTGCGTCGCCCCCCATCGGGCAGCCGCCGAGCGGTAACCTCGCAGGGAATTGCCGTGCTTCGTTCCGTGACGAGAGGGACCTCGACTGTCACGGACTCCGTGCCGGCCCGCACCGTCTCCAGAGCACGCTGAACCCTTCGGGCATCGGTCTCCGCAAACAGCGCGGACGGTGCTGTGCCGCGGAGAAACTGCGCCGAGTGCCCGGTTGCCTCCCGAAGGGATTGGTTCCACCAGGCGAGCTCGTTGTCGTCGTCAAACACGAATACGATTCCGGGAAGCGCTTCGAGGACTGCCTCTGCAAAATCGGACCGGTCCGGGACGGGGACTTTTGCTCGATCACCGGAGGAATTCGTGCTTTGGCCCGAAACCTCGGGACTGTGCGGCGCCATTGCGGGGGGATGGACCGGGGGGCGGGGACGATTAGCAGTGCCCTCCACGGGGCGGCGTGGGTAGAGTGCCGCGCGCACAGGGCCAAATAATCTAACATTGTTAAGTCTGTATTACGTTCCGACCGGGACCACGAGCCGCTGCAGCCCGCCGCTCCTGATGCCGTCTCCGAATACACCGCGTTCCAGTCCCGTAAAGGGGGGCTTACTCCTCACCGTCGACGAACTCATGGGAGACGCCCGTCGTCTCCATCACCTGGAGACGCCGGTAGTGCCGACGCACCGATGGTCCGGCCTCCCGGTTGAGGGGAATCGTGTCGACGATCATGCGGGCCTTCCGGTCGTACGTGAGGTAGTTGTAGACCCAGTTCATGAAGGCAATGAGGCGGTTGCGGAGGCCCGGCAGCTTGGTGACGTGCACGGCCGCCCAGATCAGCCATGCGAGCATGCCTTTGAGCTGAACGCCGCCCGCAAGCTCCGCGATGCCCGCGTTGCGCCCCACCGTCGCCATCTTGCCCAGATCGCGATAGTGGAAGGGCTGGAGATCGTCACCGCGACGTTGGCGTTGAATTTGCCGGGCAGCGTGCTGGCCCTGCTGGATCGCCACCGGCGCGAGTTGCGGGTAGAGCGTGCCGTCCGAATCCGTAGCTGCCGCCACGTCTCCCACCGCGAAAACGGACGGATGGTCGGGAACGTGAAGGGCACGGGTCACGGGGAGCCGGCCCGCCGGGCCGAGGTCCACGTCCAGCGCCTCGGCGAACGTTTCCGCGAGCGGATGGGCCCGCACGCCCGCCGCCCACACGGTGGTCCCCGCTTCCAGAAAACCATCGTCAGTGTGGACGCCCCGCTCGGTGACCGCCCGCACCGACGTCTCTAGCTCGACGTTCACGCCGCGGTCCTCCAGCGACTGTTTCGTGTAGTCGCGGAGCGAGGGGGAGTAGGCCCCCATCAGGTCCGAGCCGCGGTCGAGCAGGTGGACCTGAGCGGTGCCCGGCTCTACCCAGTCAAAGTCGCGGCACATCGTCTCGCGGAACAGCTCGGCGAGCATGGCGGCCGTCTCTACGCCCGTGGGGCCGCCCCCCACGATGGCCACGTCGAGCGCACACGAGCCGCGGAGGGCCGTGTTGCAGTCGGCCTCCTCGAAGCGCTCCAGCACGTGGTTGCGGAGGTTGAGGGCGTCGGGGATGTCTTTGAGGGGGAAGGCGTACTCCCGCACGCCTTCTAGATCGACGTAGTTGGTGACGGCCCCAGCGGCGAGAATCAAAGAATCGTACGCCATGGAGGCCCCGCCCTCCGCGTAGATGCGCTTCTCGTCGGGGTCGACGTCCACGATGTTGGCCCGTCGGAACTGGGCGTTGTCCTGTCCCCGCAGAAGGTCGCGAACCGGCATCGTCACGTTGCCCGAGGTGAGGCCGGCCGTGGCAATCTGGTATAGCAGGGGCTGAAACTTGTGGTAGTTGTTCCGGTCCACCAGCATGACGTCAACGGGGGCTCCCTTGAGCCCCTGAGCCGCCTCGACGCCCGCGAAGCCGGCCCCGATAATGGCGACCGTCGGGCGGGCGGACGAGGGCTCGGGGGCCGTTCCATTCGTGGGGCTCGCGTGCTCCATGGGTAGGGGGTGTGCAAACATGCCAAGTGACAAGCGGCGCGTTCTCTCGTTGGCATTGTTCGACGCCGCCGGGGAGCCGTTACGAGACCGCTCGCTGGGCGCCGCCCGCGGTGGGGGCGCTGGGGGGGCGATCCGAATCGTGCGGGAGAGTCGGTCGGAGCGGCGAGGCCCCAATCAGCGTACCGGTAGTACACGGGCCCCCCTGTGGGAGCGGGGTTCGCCCTACACCCGGTACTCGCTCGGCTCGATGCCCAGCCGGTCCATGCGCGAGAGGAGGGTCGTCCGCTTCACGTTGAGGAGCTGTGCGGCGCCCTCGTCACCGCCCACCACGCCGTCGGTCCGCTCCAGGGCGCGTTCGATGTGGCGGCGCTGCACCTCCTCCAGCGTCTCGAACGAGCGGCTCCCGACCGCCCCCGACGAGTCGCTGATCGACAGGTGCTCGGCCCGGATGCGGCGGTCCCGCGTGAGAATGACGGCCCGCTCGATGACGTTAGCCAGTTCGCGCACGTTGCCCGGCCAGTCGTATCCTTTCAGCGCCGTCATCGCACTTGCACTGACCCCCTCGATCTCTTTGCCGGTGCGGGAGGCGTACATTTCGCAGAAGTGCTCCGCCAGCAGCGGAATGTCCTCCGTCCGCTCCCGGAGGGGCGGCAGCTCGATGGGGAAGATGTTGAGCCGGTAGTAGAGATCGGACCGGAACTGCCCCTCGTCGACCGCCGCTTCCAGGTCCCGGTTCGTGGCCGCCAGGATGCGGGTATCCACCTCAATCGTTTCGCTTCCCCCTACGCGCTCGAACTCCTGGTGCTGGAGGACCCGGAGCAGTTTCGCCTGCGTGTCGAGGGGCAGTTCGCCGACCTCGTCGAGCAAAATGCTTCCCCCGTCCGCCAGCTCGAAGCGTCCCTCGCGCTGCTCTGTCGCCCCGGTGAAGGCGCCCTTTTCGTGGCCGAACAGCTCGCTCTCGATGAGGTCGGTGGAGAGGGCCGCACAATTGACCTTCACGAGCACCTGATCGGCGCGGGTGCTGCGGTCGTGGAGCGCGCGGGCCACCAGTTCCTTGCCGGTGCCGGTCTCGCCGGTGATCAGGACGGTCGTCTCGGTGTCGGCCACCTGGTCGATGGCGTCGAACACCTCCTGCATCGGCGGGGACACGCCCACGATCTCGTCGAAGTTGTACTCACTTTTTAGTTCCTCCTGGAGGTACGACCGCTCGGACTCGAGCTGGGCCACCTCTTCCTCGGCCTGCTTCAGTTCGTCGACGTCGCGGAGGATGAGAAGGTACCGGTCCTCGTCCGGCAGCTGCACGGGACAGAGCGTGGCCTCCACGGGAAAGGTCTCGCCGTTGGCCCGCTGAGCTTTCAGGCCCTCCGGGGCCGCCAGGTACCGGCCGTCTGCTTCGGGCGTCTCCACATCCCCGGCGGTGGCCGTCTGGTGCGCCTCGATGTGGCGATGAACCAGGGCTTCGAATGGGTCCGTCAGGAACGGGTCGAGGGACGAGCACTCCGCCTCCTCCGCCGGGCACCGAAAGATGTCCTCGGCGGCCGAATTGAAGAGGTGGATCTCCAAGTCCGCGTCGATGCTGATGATGGCGTCGATGGCCGAATCGATGATGCGGGTGAGCCGCTCGCGGCTCTTGCGGAGGGCCCGCTCAACCCGCTTGCGCTCGGCGATTTCCTCTTTGAGCGCCTCGTTGGTCTCCTTCAGCTCCGCGGTGCGCTCCGCGACCTTTTCCTCCAACTCGTCGTGGGCCCGGCGCAGGGCCGCCTCCGCCTCCCGGCGGGCACGGCGCTCCTCGGCCTCCCGCAGTGCGCGCCGCACGGCCGGCCCCAGGCGCGAGAGCTTATCTTTCAGCACGTAATCGGTGGCCCCCTGCTTGAGCGTCTCGATGGCGCGTTCCTCCCCGATGGCGCCGGACACAAACACAACCGGGACGTGAGGACGCTCCTCCTGGGCCAGCTCCAGGGCCGACATGCCGTCGAAGCTAGGGAGCGAGTAGTCGACCAGTATGATGTCGGGATCGAACGTATCGAGCGCCTGTGCGAACGCGTCCTCGGTCGTCACGCGCCGCGCCTCAAAGTCGAACCCCTCCCGCTCCAGCTCGCGCTGCGCGAGCTCGGCGTCGGTGGCCACGTCTTCGAGCAGCAGAATGTGGAGGGGATCGTCGGTGGACATGTGGTGCGATCGTTCGGCGTGCGGGAACCGTTCCGCGGAGGGAGTTGGGAAACGGAGGATGCATGACCCGGGATCATGACCCGTGATGAAGGACGCGTGAGAGGAGAAACCGTTCGCGGTTCACGAGTCACTCATCACCCGTCACGCATCACGAAGGGCACTGCCCGGGATCCTCGTTCATCTCTAGCCAGTAGGTGCCGATGCGTTGTACGGCCTCCGTAAAGTCGGTGAAGTCGACCGGTTTTACGACGTAGCTGTTGGCCCCCAGGGCGTAGCACTGCTCCACGTCACTGCGCTCGTCGGACGACGAAAGGACGACGACGGGAATGTGCTTCGTCCGCTCGTCGGACTTGAGCGCCCGGAGCACCTCGTGCCCGCTCACCTTGGGCAGCTTTAGGTCCAGGAGGATGAGGCCCAGAGCGTCTTCCACGCTTCGATCGGCGTGGGCGTTGCGCCCAAAGACGAAATCGAGCGCCTCAGCCCCGTTCTCAGTCAAGTGCATACGCTTCCCGAGGTCGAGCTCGCGGAGGGCGCGGAGGGCAAGCTCGGCGTCGGACGGTTGGTCTTCAACCAAGAGAAGGTCTACGTGCCGGGTCACAGTCGCGCTAGTCATTCGTGTCGTTGGCGTACGGAAGCGAAAAATAGACGGCGGTCCCTTCCCCCTTTTTGCTCTCGGCCCATACCTGGCCGTCGTGTCGGCGAACGACGCGATCGACGATGGCGAGGCCCACCCCGGTGCCTTCGAAGTCGTCCTCATCGTGTAGGCGCTCGAAGACGCCGAAGAGCTTGTCGGCGTAGTCCATGTCGAACCCGACCCCGTTGTCCCGCACGGAGAAGACGACCTCCCCGTCTCGCTCGTCGCCACGCACCTCAATGCGGGGGGTCTCCTCGTTCTGGGTAAACTTGACGGCATTGGACAGTAGGTTCGCCATCACCTGGTGGATCATCGACGGATCGCCGATGGCCCTGGGGAGGTGGTGGACGGTGAACGATATGCCGTCGGCGTGCCCGATCGCTCGGCACAGGTCCTCGTAGGCCTCCCGGGCGAGGACCTCCATGTCGAGCGGCTTTCGCTCCATGTCGCACCGACCGAGGCGGGAGAGGGTGAGCAGGTCGTCGATCAGGGTGCCCATCTTCTCGGTGTTCTCGCGGACGACGCTCAGGAGGCGCCGCCCCTCGTCGTCGAGCTGACGGGCGTGATTCTGCTTCAGCAATTGCGTGTAGCCGTCGATGGCGCGGAGCGGGGTGCGCAGGTCGTGGGCCACCGAGTAAGCAAACGACTCCAGCTCGGCGGTCCGTTCCTGCACCCGCTCTTCGAGCTGCCCGGTCAGGGTGCGGAGCTGCTCGGCCAGGTCCCGTTCCCGCGTGACGAAGCGCAGCAGAAACACCGTCGCGGCGCTCGCAAGGAGGTTGGCGGCCGTTTCCGGATACTCGCCGAACCCCGAGAGGGCCTGTTCGGCCCCTCCGTCGAGGAAGACGAGCGCTTCGTTGCCCTGATGGACCGCCATCACGAAGAGAACGACAATGAACAGGAGAGGACGCCAGTCCCAGAGCCGGTACGTGGCCACGAGCGCGTAGCCCGCACTTGCGAGGAGGGCCCCGAGCGGGAATGCCGTGAATGCAATCAGGTCGTACATCGGACGTAGATGGGGCGGAATGGTCACTCCGCCTCCGGGATTAAGTCAGGAATCTCCCCGTGCATGGGCGTGCAAGGATCGTCCCGTTGGTTCATGGGAGTGGGGGAAGAAACGTATATGCTACATCTTGACGGCAATGCATAATGTGTTTTCCGTCTCCCCGTCGTTACAGCCGATACACCCGAAGGGTCAAGCTACCGCACGACGGTTCGGCTCGGCAGTGCTCGGGGCCTGCACGGAAGAGGGGTTGGGGCCGGGGAGAGTAAAGAAAATGGTTGCCCCTTCCCCTTCGGCCCCCTCGGCCCAGGCCCGCCCGTCGTGACGACGCAATATGCGTTCGACGAGAGCCAGTCCAACCCCCGTCCCTTCAAACTCCTCCTCCCCGTGCAGCCGCTGAAAGACGTCAAATGCTTTATCGACGTACGCTTCGTCGAAGCCGACGCCGTTGTCGCGGACGAAGTAGACCGGTTCTCCGTCGTCTTCCCTGGCACCCACCTCAATCTGAGGCGTCTCCTCCTTCCGGCTGAACTTGAGCGCGTTGGACAGTAGATTCGTGAACACGTGACGCACCATCGACCGATCCCCCCAGGCCGGGGGGAGCGCCTCGCAGTCGAACCGCGCCCCCTCAGCGTCCTCCGAACGAGCGCGTTTGATTTCATCGTAGGCCTCCCGGGCGAGGGCCTCCATGTCGATGCGGACCGGGTTCATCTCGCGGCGGCCCACCCGGGAGAGGGTCAGCAGGTCATCGATGAGGGACCCCATCGTTTGGGCGCTGTCGTAGACGACGTCGAGGAGGCGCTGGCCTTCGTCGTCGAGCTGGTCGGTGTGCTCCTCCCGGAGGATGCGGGCGTAGCCGTCGATGGCGCGCAGCGGGGTGCGCAGGTCGTGCGACACCGAGTAGGCGAACGATTCGAGCTCGGCGGTGCGCTCCTCCACGCGCTCCTGGAGGTGCTCGCGGGCCCGGCGAAGCTGCTCCTCGGTCCGTTTCTGCTCGGTGATGTCGCGGACGATGCCCGTCAGGATGCATTGGTCGTTGACGACGACCGCACTGATCGCGGCGTACAGCGGAAACGTCGCTCCATCTTCGCACTGCCCCATAATTTCGCGTCCCCCCCAGATGACGTCGCGCTCGCCCGGTTGCAGCGTGCAGTCGGGGTTGGTCATCGCATCGGCCAGAGACGCGTCCTGTGGCTCATCCCGATCGTCCGGGACGAGCATAGATACGTGCTCCCCGAGGACCTCCTCGCGGTCGTAGCCAAAGATCTCCTCAGCGGCCCGGTTGAACGACGCCACGACGCCGCGCTCGTCGGTCGTGAAAATGCCCTCCGTCGCTGTCTCCAGGATGGCCTCGGTGCGGGCCGCGCTCTCCTCGAGGTGCTCGATGACGGGTGTGCTAATGCGGAGGGACACCCAGGCCCCCAGCGACGCGAGAAGCAGCGTGATGAAGACAGCGATGGCGCCGGCGCGGACAAAGGGGGCGCGGATCTCCGCGAGGTCAATCTTTGCGACGATGCCCCAGTTCAGGTCCGCCACCGGCTCGTGGGCGGCGAGGACCTGTGCGTTCCGGTAGTCCGGACCAACAACCACGCCGGAGCTGTCGAGAAGCGCCAGTTGCATCGGCAAGGCCGTATCGCCGTCGGCCCCGCGGAAGGGAACGGGCTCGGGGTTCGACAGGTCGTAGTGGCGATGGCGGAGCAAGAAGACAATCTGATCTCCCTGCCGATGCGCCAGCGTAAACTCCCCCGTTCGGCCGAACCCCTCGTAGCGCCGATGGGCATTGGTGATTTGCGTGAGGGTGGCCTCCTTCCAGCGGTCGGGCGTGTGTGCCCGGGCGTACGATGCGACGGATTCCAGCAGCCGGGCCTGACTGTGGCACGTCTCCAGGAGCCGTGCCTTCTGCTCGCGGAAGGAGGCGGTGTACAGAATGTAGATCGTGATCATCGTCACCACCAAGGCGACGGTGGTCATGATCCCAATCAATAAGAAGAGGCGTTTTCGGTCCGTCATGACAGGGCAATCCGGAACAAAGCGTAGTTCTAAGCTCGGGGCGGAGGGCAGCCCGGCACTTGCGGGGGCAGTGAGGCCCCCCTGTTCTCTCTTCAGTGGGTTGGGGGACTGCCCGTTACGCCTCGGCCTCGTCGGGGCGCGGGAGTTCAAAAAAGATTGTGGCGCCGTCCCCCTCCGCCCCTTCGGCCCAGACGTCGCCATCGTGACGGCGGAGGATGCGCTCGACGAGGGCCAAGCCCACCCCGGTGCCCTCAAATTCGTCGTCTCCGTGCAGTCGCTGAAAGACACCGAACATCTCGTCGGCCCCTTCGTCGTCGAAGCCGACCCCGTTGTCGCGCACGAAGTAGACGTGCGTATCGTCCTGCGCTTCGGCACCGACCTCGATGTGGGGCGAGTCCTCTTCTCGGCTGAACTTGAGGGCATTGGAGAGCAGGTTGGAAAACACGTGGCGAACCATAGAGCGGTCGCCGAGCGCCGGGGGGAGCGTCTGGCAGTCGAACGTCGCGTCCGCGGCCACCTCCGGGCGGGCCCGTTCAAGTTCGTCGTAGGCCTCTCGGGCGAGGGCCTCCATGTTAATCGGCACGCGGTTCATCTCGCGGCGGCCGAGGCGGGAAAGCGTGAGTAGGTCGTCGATGAGGTCGCCCATCGTCTGGGCGCTGTCGTAAACGACGTTGAGCAGGCGCCGCCCCTCGTCGTCGAGCTGGTCGGCGTACTCCTCGCGGAGGATGCGCGTGTAGCCGTCGATGGCGCGCAGGGGGGTGCGCAGGTCGTGCGAGACCGAGTAGGTAAACGACTCCAGCTCGGCGGTCCGCTCCTGCACCCGTTCCTCGAGCCGCTCCCGCTGCTCCTGCACCTCCTCCAGGAGCTGGCTCTGCCGGAGGGCGATGGCCATGTGGTCCGCCAGCTCGCCCCCCACCCGCCAGTCCTCGTCGGTGAAGGCGTCGGCCTCGGTGCGCCCCACGTGCACGACCCCGATTACCTCGTCTTCCACCACCATCGGGACGCAGAGGACGGACCGAAGCCCCATTTCTTGGATCCGCCCTTCCGCCTCCGGCACGGGCTCGTACGCCTCGTCGGAGATCACCTCGGTGTTGCCCACCCGCAGGTTCTCACTGAGGTACACCTCGTCGAGTGGCAGGGTTGTGGGGGCGTCCAGGACGTTATCCTGGGCCGCCAGCACATGGGCCGCGTCGGCGTCCCGATCGATGACCGTGACGGTCGCGCTCTTGTACGGCAGGATGTCGCGAACACGCTGAATGGCCTCCCCCGCAATCTCCTCCGGGGACTCGGCGGCCAGGATCGCCTGATCAATGTCCCGAAGAGTTTGCAGTCGCTGGGTGCGGTGGGAGAGGCGGTCGTTGGTACGTTCGAGTTCGGTGGTGCGCGCCTCCACCTGTTCGAGCAGGCGGGCCTGGCGGAGGGCAACGGCAAGATGGTCGGCCAACTCCTTGCCGACACGCCGATCCACTTGCTCGAAGGCCTCCGGACGCGCCCGGCCGATCTGCAGGAGGCCGGTGAGCTCGCCCTCCACCATCATCGGGAGGGAAAGGACAGACCGAACGCCGAGGTCGTGCACCTTGGCCGCGGTCCCGGCCTGGGGGGCGGCCGCGAGGTCGGGAATCACCTCTATCTCGCCGGCCCGCATGGCGTCGGTCAGGTAAAACTCATCGAGCGGAATGTTCGTGCCGCTGTCCAAAAGCTCTCCTTCCTGACGGGTGGCGAGCACGCGTGCCTGGTCCTCGTCCCACTCAATAACGGACACGCTGGCCCGATGGAAGGGCACAATTTCGTGGGCGCGCCGGAGCGTGGCCGCAGCGATTTCCCTCGGAGATTCCGCGGCCAGGATCGCCTGATCGATGTCGCGGAGCGCTTTCAGGCGCTGGGTTCGTCGTTCGAGTCGTTCGTTGGCACGCTCAAGATCGGCGGTCCGCTCCTCCACGCGGGTTTCCAGTTCGTCGCGGGCCTCACGCAGCGCCGTCGCCATGCGCCGCCGCTCCGTGACGTCGACCATCATGACGAGGCGCTCGGCCCCGTCGTCGCCCCCCTCGTCGAGGGGGCGCATCGTGAGGCTCACCCAGATCCGCGTCCCATCGGGCAGGCACAGCTCCACCTCGTCGTCGCGCACCGGCTCTCCGCTCCGAAGGCGCTGCTCCAGCCGCTGGGCCGCCTGTCGACCCTCTGGGGTGTCCACGCAGAAGTTGGGGATCGAGCGCCCAACGAGGGTTGCTTCCGGGGCGTCGAAGAGCTCGGTGGCCCGCCGATTGGCCATGCAAATCTCACCCTCGGACGTGGCGGACAGGTAGGCGACCGGCGCGTTCTCGTAGAGCTCCCGGTAGCGGGCCTCGCTCTCGCGGAGGGCCTGCTCCTGGGCCGCCCGCTTCCGGTCGAGCTCGATTCGATGCAGCGCCATCGACGCCTGGGCCGCCATCATCTGCAGCGAGGAGACCTGCAGGGACGTGTGGGTGGTGCCGGGGGCAAGTCCCGCCACGGCCACGCCGAAGTCGCGCTCGAGCGTGCCCAGCCGCAGGAGGGCGAGGCGGTCGATGTCCTGCGCGGCGAGGGCAGTGTCGTCGGGCACCTCGATCTGGCGGTGCGACGGGCTTCCGCTCTCCGCCCCCGTTGTTCCGGTGGGAAGGACCCCGTCCTGCTGGCGCAGCGCGTCGACGACCGGATCGGGAAGGGGGCGCGCCCCCACGCTCCCAAACACGCGCGGCTCGCCGTCGGCCGTCCCTTCAATCACGACCGCCTGCAGGTCCGCGAGGCCCATCGAGCGCAGGGCGCCCGTGAAGAGGCGGGCCACCTCCTCGGTGGACTCGAGCAGTGCCAAGGCCGACCCAAAGCCGAGGACCGAGGAGGGGTCCAGATCCGATGTGTGATGAGAGACTTCCATGTCGTGGTCTACGTTCGCGCTCAGTCGATGCCGGGCCGAGGGCCTGCGGGCCTCCCTACTCGGTGTCGGACAGTTCCTTCCGCACGACCTCGGGGGACTCGTGGAACGGGTTCGGCACTACGACCTCACCCATTACGCAGTACGGGTGGGTGCGGAGCGCGTCCATGATGACGTCGCTCTCGAAGACGGTGAGGTCGAACTGGCACAGGGCGAGGAGGCGCCAGTCGGCCGAATGCTTGTCGTAGAGCGCCTCCCAGCACAGCATCTCCTCGACGGTCATGTCCTGCTCCAACGCCCACTCCCCGTCGCCGCTCCACCGGACAAACGGCTCGTCTTCCTCCCGAGCCTCCGCGTCGATCCGGTCCGCGAGGTGCTTCATGTCGTCCTCGGTCGCCTTTCCGGGGTGCAACAGCAGGCGGTCGGCGTCGCGAGCGGCGCGAGCGTCAACGCCCTGGCCAATGAGCCAGTCGCAGAGCTGGTGCCCCACCTCAGGCTGCGAGATAAACACGCACCGGTCGCCCCGGCGTAGTCCCGTTTCGATGTACGGCCCGAGTACCGAAAAGCGCTGTTCGTTGCCCCGAAAGAAGTGGGCAATGTGGTCGCCCACGGCGGCATCCACCCCTCCAAATCCGAGTGGAATCGGATCGGCGGGGTCGCGCTCCGACGTCGTTCGCTCCTTCTCCGGCGTGTCCATGGGAATCCCCTCTGCGATCTGAATGTGTGGGTTGGATACGGTCTTTTAAGAAATGACCGTCGTCCGATAAGATCCACCAGACCGCCATATTTCTGCCGGAGGAAAGGCCGGGCACAGAGGAAAACGGAAACAGGAACCGCAAGGTGGCCCTGTGTGCCCCAGGGTCCCGCCCCGTTACAGCCCCGGACGGAACGGGAATGGGAGTGTGGGAGCGTGGGAGAACGGGAGAGTAGGCGAGAGAGGGAATGGGGACGTTTGGCTCGGCGTACAGCGAGACGTCCTGAGATCCGTGCCCTTCCTCCAACGCGAAGAGCACCCTACGCCGTGGTGCCGTTCTCGTGCTCCTGGATCCGCGTCAGCGAGGCCTCCAGGGTATCGCGGTGGATGACCTCGCCGCTGTTCGGGTCCACCTGCCCAAACTCCAGCACCCCCGTGGGACACGTCTCCACGCAGGCCGAGCAGCGCACGCACTCCGGATCGCTCATCGGCTCACCCTTCTGCGCGAACGACAT
>CAZMDV010000047.1:0-12813 GCA_964564875.1 uncultured Salinivenus sp. | reverse complement strand
CCGACACCGACCGCACGACGAGCCAGGGCTTGGTGTCCTCCACGATCGTGAGGAAGGCTACGTCGGGATCGAGCATCTGCAGGCCCTGAATGACGCCGCCGATGGTGAGGGCCGTAAAGTACGCCCCAATGCCGAGGCCTGTGGTCCAGAAGTGGAGGCTCACGAGACGCTTGCTTCCCCATTCCCAGTTCGTCACGCGCGGCATGATGTAGTAGATGGCCCCGAACGCGATCATTGTCGCGAACGCGTAGACCCCCAGGTGCGAGTGCGCAATGGTGTAGTGCGTGAAGTGGGTGACCTCTTGCCAGTACCGAAACGACTGGAGCGAGCCCTGCAGGCTGACGGCCGTGTAGCTCATGGCGCCGAAGACCACAAACCGCAGCGTGGGGCTGTACTTGAGCTTCTCGAAGTGCCCCACGACGGTCAAGTGGTGGTTGACCGCCACCACGATGACCGGGATGATCATCATCGCGCTGAACACGATCGACACGGTCACCACCCACTGCGGCGCGGGGCCGCCCACCAGGTGATGCACACCGGCCCAGTTGTAAAAGAGGGCCAGCGTCCAGAAGCCGAGATACGACAGATGGTAGCTGTGGACAGGACGCCCGATGACCTTCGGAATGAGGTAGTAGGCGGCCGCCAGGCCCGGCGGGGTAATCCAGAGCCCCAGAATGTTGTGGGCGAACCACCAGTTGGCCGTCGCCTCCGGAATGCCGCTGTAAATGGGCAGCAGAATGGCAATCACCAAAAGCGGCCCCCACAGGATGGCCGCGCCCAGGTACCAGACGGAGATGTAGAGGTGTCGCGCGTGCCGGTGCCAGAGGGTCTGGATGAACGACACCGCCACCAGCCCCATGGCCGGGACGATAAGCGCAAACGCGGCGTACGGCATCTCCACCCATTCGACGGAGCGGGAGTAGCCCGCCAGGATGCCGACAGTGCCCACCAGCACGCCCACGTTCCAGAGCGCCGCGCTGAGCAGCAGGAGGCCGCGGCCCCGGAGCTTCGTCTTCAACAGGCGCGCCCAGAGCCACGCGCTCACCCCCACGCCGGCCATCGAAATCCAGCCGTAGATCATCGTGTTGAGGTGGGCGGGCCGCACGCGGCCGAAGGTGAGCCACGCCTGCTGGGTCCACCAGTCCGGAAACTGAAACTTGAAGCTGGCGATGAGGGCCAGCAGGGAGCCCAGGACCAGCCAGAAGGTCCCGCTCACGACGAACGCGATGACGGGCCAGCGCGCCGACGCATCGACGACGCGGCGCCACTTGACGTCTGATTGGGACGTGTCCGCCGGGATCGCGGGCGTGGACGGATCGTCAGACATCGCACACGGAAAGCGTTGGGAAAAACGGGTCAGGCACGCGGATCGGGCGCGTCGGTCGGCTCGTCCGGGGCGCCGAACAGCTGATCCTGCGGCTCCCCCACCGGCTCATCGTCGTCGAAGATGACGTAAGACTCCGACGTCAGATTGTCGAAGTGCCCCTTCTGCTGGGCGTAGAACAGGATCGTAAGGGTAATCGCGGCGCCCACCACCAGCACGAGCAGAATGGTGGCCAGGGGGGTGTAGGTCATGCGTGGCGTTCGGGCCTTGGGAGGGGAGCAGACGCAGTGGTCCTCGGTGCGGGCGGCTCGACGCGTACCGCCTGCGGCGAGTCCGACGTATCGGCGCGCTCCTCCATGTCGCGCAGGACGAAGTAATACATCGCCCCGACGAGCAGCGAAGCGGCGAGAAAAAGGGCCAGGACGAGGCCAGCCGTGGCCCGCTCAACGTCGAACTGCGGATCAGACATAGGGTGCGCAACGGGGCCTTCGTTGCTTGTGTTTACAAGTATAGACCAATACGTTGAAAACGAACATTATCGGCAGGATCCCCGATGGCGGTCGTCCTGTCGATCTTCACGGCCAGATCAATTTTCCCCTCACAACAGATGCGTACCCCCTCGTTTCTTTCGCTCCTGATCCTCAGCGTCACCCTTCTCATCGCCGGGTGCGTCGACTCCAGTTCGAACACCGCCGACTCGCGTACACCGCCCGACTCCATCCGGCAGGATGTGGAGCAGTCCATCGCGTCGCTGAACGAGATGCGCGAGTCGCTGGCCGCAACCATCGACACGCCTGCGGTTGACAAGCGCACGTTCAAGCGCGTATGCAAGCCCGTAGGGCAGCGCGCCAAACAGCTCGGCGCGGATCGCGGATGGGTGGTACAGCAGCTCGCGAAGAAGTACCGCAACCCGGCCCACAAACCCGACGAGGAGGCGCGTCGGCTCCACGAGAAGTTCGCCACGTCCTCCGAACTCACCGAGCGATGGATTCGCACAACCCGCAACGACCGTGAGGGCTGGCGTTACGCCCGCCGAATCCCCGTGCAGGCCTCCTGCCTAACGTGCCACGGCCCCAAAGAGGAGCGCCCCGCGTTCGTGAAGAACGGCTATCCCGAAGACCGCGCATATGGATTCGAGGAAGGGGACCTGCGGGGGATCTATTCGGTCTTCGTCCCCGACACGAGCGCCGCCGGCGCGTCCTGAGCGCTCCACAACGCCATCACGGCCCCAAGTTGCAACAGTCCTGAAACATCGTTATAAGTTGTTAATACAGGTAGATACCGAGCAGACGGCCGCCGGTGGACGTTCGCCTCTCTCCTCACCAGCCACCCAAACGGGCCCATGGACGACATGCACACAGACGGCACTGCTTCCCTGGAAAAGCGCTTAGAGGACCCCGATACCCGTCAGAAGCTCCACCGCCTCCTCGGTAAGCTCGACACGATCGAGGCGGCCGTCGACCGGCTCGACCGCATCGAGCGCGAGTTGCCCGGTCTCTTCCAGACCACCGCCGACATGGTTGACGACGAGCTAACCCGGGCGGCGGACCGCGGCGTGGTGCTCGACGAGCGGGCCGGGGAGGCCTTGCGGCTCGCGGAGAAGCTGACGGAGCCGGAAACCGTCGAGGTGCTGTCGGCCCTCATCGACCGGCTCGACCAACTTGAGGAGCTCGCCGATCTGGCCGAGCAGGTGCCCGCGGCCGCCACCGTGACCGTCGACACCATCGACGAGGCCCTCACGCGGGCTGCCGACCAGGGCGTGGTCGTCGATGAACGGGCCCGAGAGGGGCTGCGGCTGCTCGAAACACTGACGGAGCCCGACACCGCGGCGGCCCTGGAGCAGGTCCTGGACCGGTCCGACCAGCTCGAAGAGCTGACGGCCCTCGCGGAGGAGGCCCCCGACGCCATCGCCACGGTCGTCGACATCCTCGACGCTGAGTACGCCCGGGCCGCCGCGCAGGGCTACGACCCGGAACAGACCCTGCGACAGGCCTTCGGCGCCCTGAGCCGGCTCGGGACGCTGTTCCAGACCGATGAGTTTGAGGCCCTCCTCAACTCCGGTGTGCTCGACCCCGAGGCTCTCCAAGCCGTCGGCAGCCTCGGCTCCGCACTCGTCGACACGCAGAAGGAGGCCCGCCGTGGCGAAACGCCCCCCCAGGGCTTCTTCGGGCTGCTCGGCGCCCTCCGCGACCCCGACGTCCAGCGGGCGGTCGGCTTCATCACCACCTTCGCCAAAAAGTTTGGCCGGAATCTGGACGCGTAGCACCGGCCGAGCTCTCCTCTGATTTCTTGCTCACAACCCCGCTCTAGACCCATGACCGACACGCACCAAGTTCTCATCGTTGGCGGCGGCACTGGCGGCCTTACCGTGGCCTCCCAACTCCTCGAACGCGACGACGCGCCCGAGGTCGCCGTCCTCGAACCCTCCGACACGCACTACTACCAGCCCCTCTGGACCCTTGTCGGCGGCGGGGTCTTCGATAAAGACGAGTCGGCCCGCCCCATGGGCGAGGTCATGCCGAAGGGGACAACATGGATCCAGGACGCCGCCGCGGAGGTCGACCCCGAGAGCGGCACCGTGACGACCCAGGGCGGAGAGACCTACGGCTACGATTACCTCGTCATGGCCGCCGGCATTCAGCTCGACTGGGACGGCATTCCGGGGCTCGCCGAGTCCGTGGGGCAGCCCGGCACGGGGGTTGTGAGTAATTACTCGTACGACACTTGCGAGTCCACCTGGGACGCGATCCAGGACTTTCCGGAGGGCGGCACCGCCCTGTTTACCGAGCCCACGATGGGCGTCAAGTGCGGCGGCGCCCCGCAAAAGATCATGTACCTGTCCGACGATGCCTTCCGCCGCCGGGGCGTGCGCGAGGGCAGTCGCCTCGCGTTCATGAAGGCCAAAGAGAACCTCTTCTCGTCGCCGCCCTACGAGGAGACGCTCTACGACGTGGTCGAGCGCAAGGACCTCGATCTCAACCTCATGACCGAACTTACGGCGCTGGAGCCCTCGACAAAGCAGGCCACGTTCCGGCACCTGGAGTCCAGCGAGGAGCAGACGATCGACTACGATATGATCCACGTGGTGCCGCCCATGCAGCCGCCCGACGTCGTTGCCGACAGCCCGCTGGCCGGCGAGGAGGGGTTTGTGGACGTGGACCCGGGCACCCTCCGGCACACGCAGTACGAGAATGTCTTCGGACTCGGCGACAACTCCAACCTGCCCACCTCGAAGACGGGGGCGGCCATTCGCAAGCAGGCGCCCGTACTGGTGGACCAGCTTATGGCAACGATCAACGGCACCGCGCCCCTCAATGGCACCTACAGCGGCTACACCTCCTGTCCGCTGGTCACCGGCTACGGCAAGCTCGTGCTCGCCGAGTTCGACTACGACAAGGAGCCGGAGGAAAGTTTCCCGTTCGACCAGACGGAAGAGCGGTACAGCATGTACGCCTTGAAGGCCTACGGCCTGCCCCGCATGTACTGGAATGGCATGCTGAAGGGACGGATGTAGTCGGCATTGGTTACTCGGTCCCCGGCGGACTTCTGCCCCTCGCCCCCATCGCGGCGCCGCGACTACCCCTCGTGCTCCTCCGCGTCGTCCTCAAAGACCGGCTCAAACTCGCGGAGCGGCATGCCGTGCTCTCCAGCATCGTGCCGGGTGGTGTCGCGGGCCAGTTCGAGTTCGTAGGCCACCCGGTCGCTGCGGTAGTACCGCCGCTGAAAGTAGACGCGCTTGTTCCCCTCCGTCAGCGACAGGCGCTCGATGAGGAGCAGCGCCTCCCCGGCGTCCACGCCGAGCAGATCGGCGATGGGCGCCTCCGCATTGGTGGCCGTGATGCGGTAATGGCCACGCAGGACGGGGATCTCATACTCCGTTTCGAGGATTTGGTAGATCGTCTCCTCCTCTAGGTCGTGGTCCTCCAGGAGCTGCGCGTAGAACATGGGGAGCCACGTCCGGTCGAAGGCGACCGGGTCTCCCTCCCCGAGACGAAGGCGGTCGAGCCGCATCACCGTCTGGTCGTCCGTGTCCAGGTGCACGGCCACCGCGGGTGGAGGCGTTTCCGGGGCGTGATGCTCTACCCTCGACGAGGCCTCGAGCCCCGCCTGTGCCATGTCCTGTGCAAAGTCGGTCAGGCGCACGAGACCCTGTGCGGCTCGGCGCTCCTTCACGAACGAGCCGAGCCCCTGCCGGCGATAGATGTAGTCTTCGCTCTCAAGCGTCTGCAGGGCCCGCCGCACCGTCACCCGACTCACGTCGAACTGCTCCCCCAGTTGCTTTTCGGAGGGAAGTTTCTCGTCAACCTCGTACGTCCCCTGCTCAATTTGCTTGCGCAGCCAATCGCTGATCTGTTCGTGGCGCGGGCGTCCCGATTCGAGCTCCATAACAGTTACGGTTGGTGATGGCGATAGCGCTCCGGACTAAACCACTAGCCATGTTATAACAGGAAAACATAGGAGGAGGATCCTTCCTGGGGCAGTGGAAACTGTACAGCGGTGACAAAATTGTGGCTCGGTTGATCCGGCACCATCCGGGGCAGCCGCTCCCGCAGCAGAGCCGTAATACTGATCCCGATCGACAATGTCGATAGAACCAGTTGGGACTGTCTCCTTCTGAGCGAGCTCGGGACGCCAAGCGTTGCGACGTTAAATCGTTGAAAAGGTTCATCTTACGAGAACATCGATCGTCTTCCGAAGGCCGGACTCAGTTTACGACCGATCCGACATGATGCATTCAAAACGGTGTAAATCGTCACGGGAGGCGCCGAAGCTCGTGATGCCGACGAGCTTCGTAGAACTGGAACCCCCGCTTGGTGTGATGAAGTGAAAGGACTTCCAGCCCTCTCGACGGATCGATCATCAACTAGCGTTCCATCTGCACGGGCACGTGCCCGAACGAGACACGCCGGCGCACAGTGCGGGTCGAATCGTCCGCTCCCTGTAGCTCGGCCTCAGCGGTGAGAGCGCGCGGCCGAGCGTCGGCCCCGATTGGCCACGACGCAACAAGGCGCGTAGAGTCGCCGGGGGGACACGCCGCCGCGTGCACGTCGCCAAACTCCGTCCCGTCGTCCGCCTCCAGTTCCCGTAGTGAGAGGCGGTACGCACTGTCCCCGTCATTGATCACCCTTACCACCAGCCGGAGCATCCACGGCCCCTCCGACCGGCCCTGGATTTTCATCTCGGCGACGCGCTCCGTTACCGCCGTGGCGGGCAGCAGATCCTCGCCGATGCGGAGCGTCGCTTCGGCCTCGCCCTCTCCACGCTCGTCCTCTTCGTATTCCACCCGCTCCTCAGCCTCCTCGTCCCCATCGAGGAGATAGGAGCGGATGAGGGTCATGCCCTCAATCCCGAACGCGACCCCAAACGCGAGGATCAGGAAGAGACGGACAATCCAGGGATTGACGCCGTTGGTCTCATCGGACGCTGGCTGCGTCGGGGCGTCGTCCGCATCGGAAGAAGAGGTGCTCATCAAGCAGAGGTCCAAGAGTTGTCCAGGCAGCCACCGGGCGGGAGCCGCCGCGTCGCATTCCGCCGCCCGCTTACCCCCAGCGTTCAAACGCCCAAACGCACGACCCCCAACGTAGTTACACCGGCGAGGGGAAGGCGCCCGGCGAGAAGAGCCCATCCATCACCATCTCGGCCAGCGGCAGCGAGTAGGCGATAATCACCAGCACTACAGCCACGCCGATCCACAGCTTCAGGTTGTCCAGGATCTTCGGCGAGTGCTCCGGCCCGGAGAGCGGCGGCGGAATCGCGTCATCTACGTCTGTGGCGGTCTCGTCTTTCCACCACGTCCCCACGAGCACCACGAGGAAGAGAATCAGGGAGACGAAGAGAATAATGCCGCCAATGGCCACCTGCCAGTCCATCTCCGCCATCGTGCCGAACGGCACCTCGTAGTTGATGCCCGCGTACTGCGGCTCCGACACGCGACGCGGCACGCCCGCCAGGCCCTGGCGGTGTAGGGCATTGGACATGAGCGTCATGCCGATGAACCATGTGTAGGGCTGCGCGAGCGCAAAGCCCTTGAACTGCAGCTTCTTCCCTGTGAGCTGCGGCAGCAGCCAGTAGGTGATGGCCATGAAGGTCAGGGCTACGGCCGTGCCCACCGTCAGGTGGAAGTGGCCCGGGATCCACGCGGTGTTGTGCACCAGCATGTCGATGTTGAGCGAGGCGTTGATCATGCCGCTGAAGCCGCCCGCGGCGAACATGATGCCCGCCAGCGCACAGCCCACGAACGCTGGCTGTCCCCACGGCAGGGCGCCCATCCAGGCGAAGTACCCGCTGCCGCCCCGCTGCCGGGCCCCGTGCTCCATCGACGAGATCACCGTAAAGGCCGTCATGAGGCTCGGCAACAGAATGACGAGCGTCATGATGAGCGCCCACATCTTGTAGACCAGCGAGATGCCCGGATCGGCGTACTGGTGGTGGTAGCCGATGGGCGTGGAGAGGAGCAGGAAGAAGATGAAGACAATCCGGGTCAGGGGGTCGCTAAAGAGGCGCCCGCCCGAGAGCTTCGGCAGGATGGAGTACCACACGAAGTAGGCCGGCAGCAGCCAGAAGTAGACCACCGCGTGCCCGAAGTACCAGAAGAGCGTGCGCGGCAGCAGCGGATCGATCTTCTCCACGATCCCGAGGGACCACGGAATGAGGAGCACCACCACCTCCAGCGCCACGCCCAGCGAGCAGAGGTACCACATGAGCCACGTGAAGATGACCATGTAGGTCTGCAGCGGAATGCGGGCGTCGGGGTTGTCGGCGCGCCACGTGCGATAGGACCAGAACCAGTCGGCCCCGGCCAGCCAGGAGCCCACCACCAGCAGCGCCGCGCCGATGTAGAAGAAGGGATGGGCCTGCAACGGCGGGTAAAACGTATAGAGGACGGCCGCGCTGAGGCCGGTGCCCGGGACGAGGCCGCCGAGAATGGCCACCGCGGCCAACACCGTCCCCACGAGCATCATGCCGAACCAGGTCCACGAGAACGTCATGTTCTCCGGCTCGCGCTCCAGGGTGCGCGTAATGCCCCACTGGTACAGTCCCGTAATGAAGAACGTCGTGAACACGAGGGCTAGCAGGACGCCGTGGCCGGTGAGCACGTCGTAGTACTGCGTCGACGACACAAAGCCACGGAAGACGTCCGTGCGGTGCAGCGCCTGAATGAGGCCGAAGAAGCCCCCGATGCCGAGGGCCACAAACGCGACGATCAGGTTGGCCTTTACGACGCGTGCCGCCTTGGGGTAGTGGTCAACAAAGGTCATTCGGATACGAGATTGCTCTCATCAAACTCGGATGGGGGGACGATTTCGATCTCGCCCTGCATGTTGTGGTGGGCCGCCCCGCAGTACTCGTGGCAAATAATGCCGTAGCTGCCCGTCTCCGGAAAGCGAGTGGCGAAGGTGGCAATCTGGCCGGGAATGATCATGGAGTTAAGGTTCGTCCCCGGCACCTCGAGCCCGTGGATGACGTCCGGGCTCGTCATGTGGAACGTAATCTTGGCGTCAGCCGGCAGCGTGAGGGGTTGGGTACTACCGGGTCGAAAGAGGAACTGCTGGGCGACCATGTAAACCTCATAGTGATCCTCGCTCACCTTGCGGACGCCGGGATTCGAAAACGGCTCCTCTGAGATCACCGTCGTTGGATCCACCGGCTCGCCCGTCTCCACACCCGGCACCTTCAGGTCCATGACCGTGAACCCGAAGAGCACAATGCCGATGAAGGCGGCGATCAGGAACAGGGAGAGCCCGATCCAAAGCTTCTCGAAGCGATGTACGTGCATGGTCGATCAGGGCTTACTCGATGATAGAGGGCGCGCGACCGGCGAACTCGACGAAGTACAGCAGTGCGTACAGCAGGAGCAGCAGGACGAAGTAGGCCCCGTTGACGGCGAGCGTGCCGTAGGGCTGGAATTCATCGAGGGAAATCTCCCGGACCTTCTCCGAGTCCGCCTCTGAGGCAGCGGTCTCATCCGAAGCGGTGGGGTCATCAGTCGGCATAAGGGAGCAAGGCCTGATTCGTGGGGACAATGCATGGAGGTGAGTGGGCCATCCAATCGAACGCCCGGCCTCGCACGCTCCATTTTCTCTCTCACATGGTATTGGAGATGCTCCTGTCCTGCAAGGGCATCGCACACGACGGTCGGGTGGGGCATTCCCCTACACGCCGTGAAGCTTCCTTTTACGCCTCAACACGGAGCCGGACGAGGCGTGCATGCCAGACGTGCGGCCCTTTCTGCAAGTACGTCCACTGGATCTCCCCAGGATGGGCCTTCTCGATCCGGCGGCGTACTGTTGCCGGATCCTGGTCGTCCACGAGCACGAACGAGTCGTCCGCCTCCAAGTCTTCAAACACCGCCAGAATGGCCTGCAGCTTCCGATCAGCCGGCAGTGGGCGCACGTCAAGGGCCCTGGGGGAAGTGGTGGACATACAGGTGCGAATGCGTTAGTTTTGAAATGCCTGCGCCGCTGGTGCCATGTCCGCTGGTGCCATGTATCGCCCAGCAGCCCGTGCCCCGTCGCCGGTCGTTCGATAAACCCGGACCGTCCAATTCTCTTTTCGTCGTTGTTTCCTCCATCATGAACGTACCGCGGACGCGGCTTGAAGACGCGATGACCAATCACGCCTTCTTCGGCGGATTGGACTCAGAGGAGCGCGATTCCCTCATCGATCTCGGCCGCATGCAGACGGCCCCGTCCGGCACAATTTTGTTCCAGCACGGCGATGCCTATCGGGGCTTCTACCTCACGATTGACGGCGCCGTCCACATCTATCGGCTCAGTTCGGAGGGGCGGATGCTGGTGCTACACGTAATCCGGCCCGGCGAGTCGTTCGCCGAAGTGCCGCTGTTCGAACAGGACGACGGGGACACCTATCCGGCCACCGCCGAAACCCTGGAGGACAGTACTCTCCTCTTTTTCCCAAAAGAAGCATTTCTCTCGTTCATCAATCGCAATCCGCATGCCGCCCTGCACATGTTGGGCCAGCTGGCCGGTCGGCTCCGTGCGGCGGTCCATCAGCTCGACGCCGTGTCGCTACAGGACGTGCAGGAGCGGCTTGCCCGCCGTCTCGTCGAGCAGGTCCCTGCGGTCCCCGACGATCCCAACACGCTCCCCACGATTGAGCTCGACGTGCCCAAGTCTGTCCTCGCCGCCGAACTGGGCACCGTCCCTGAAACCCTCTCCCGAGCCCTGCGGGCGCTGGAGGAGGAGGGCTTCATCCGGAGTGAGGCCTCGGAAATCGCGCTGACCGACGTCCGCGGCCTGCGGCGCCTCGTGCGCCGCAACTGACGCGTGATCCGGGACTCGCGTGCGCAAAGATCGGCCCGCGTTTTTCCTCTTCGCTGTTCTCCGACGCCCCATCATAGGTCCATCCGCTGGAGGCGACGACAGGCCAGCGCCAGGAGCCCCCCCGTCCACGCCAGCGTCAGCACCGCCACCCACGCCGGCAAAAACGTCAAAAGGTCCGCCATCCAGGCCGCGTCCCCAGGCGCCGAGAACGGCACGTTTTCGAGCCCAAAGAGCCCGGCCAGCCGCACCGCGTCGACGGGATTGATCAGCAGGAGGCCCACCCAGAGTCCCGGGAGGGCCTGCAGGGCCCCGACGCCGGCCCCCACCAGGGCGAGGGCATCGTAGAGCGCGAAGGCCCCGAACCACACCACGAGGACGGCCATGAGGCCGCGCGCGCGGCCCGTCGTGTACTGCCCCACGGTGATCCCCCCGCTCACGCTCACGAGCACGAGGGCCACGCCGAGGCCCCACAGGAGCGCCAGCGTTCGGGCCGCGGCCCCGACCGCGCCCCCCGCCACCAGCGCGCCCAGCAGCACGGTCGCCAGGGCCCCTACCAGCGTGGCGGCTTTGCCCAGCACGTACGCCGCCCGCGGCACCGGCTGGCTCCACAGAAAGGCCCGCTCGTCGTGCTCCTCGTGGGCCGCGCTCACGCCGATGAGCAGCCCGAAGAGCGGCACCACGTACAGAAACAGGAGCAACAGCCCGAACGGCACCGCCTCGGGCCGACCGCTCAGGACCGCCACGCCAATGCTTCCCGCCCACACCAGGATCGCAAAAATTTGCACGAACCGGTTGTGGAGCGTCGTGGCGACTTCGCGCCGGATGATGGCCTTGTAGACCGATGTAGGCAGTTGCGACAGAGGCATGGGGTCGAAAGTCGCGGATCGAGGATCGAACGGAAATTGCGTATTTCGTATTGCGCATTTCGTAGCACACGGCGCTCAACCGAATACGCGATACGCACCACGCAATGCGCATCACACCGCAGGGGCATTCTCGTCGACGGGGGCGACAGACCCGGCAGTCGGCTCCACCTCGCGCATCCCCCCATCGTCGCAGCGGAGGACACGGTCGGCGACTGCCCCCCATACGTCGATCAGGTGCGTGGCCAGGAGCACCGCGGCCCCCGCGTCGGCCCGGGCGCGCAGGCGCTTCATCAGGAACGTGCGCCAATCTGGGTCGAGACTGAGGGCCGGTTCGTCGAGGAGCAGCACCGGCGCGTCGGCCAGGTCCAGCACGGCGATCCCGAGACGCTGTCGCATGCCGCCGGAGAGCGTGCCGCAGGGATCGTCGGCGGCGTCGGCAAGCGCCACGTCATCGAGACGCGCATCGATGCGACCGACTGGGGCATCACGCAACCCGCCGTAGAAGCGCAGCACCTGCCGCGGCGTGAGGGCCTCGTGGAAGCGCACGTCCTGCGGCAGAAAGACGAGACGCTCCTGCGCCGCGGAGCGATCCGTTGTCACGTCTATGCCGTCGACCAAGGCAGTGCCGGCGCCGGGCGTGGTGAGCCCGGCCAGCACGTGCAGGGTCGTAGTCTTGCCCGAGCCGTTGGCGCCCACCAGGGCCGTCACGGTCCCGGGGGCCGCCGAAAAGGACGCCCCACTGAGCACAGAGGTGTCGCCGAACGACTTATGTAGGTCCACTACGTCAATCATAGGAATCGCCTCCGCAGTGCGGTCCAGCCGACTGCGAGTAGTGCAACACTGAGCGCGAGGATCGAGATGAGGGCGCCCCGGTTTCGTCCCTCCGGGGCCACGGGCGGCTCCATGAGGGCATGCGCGTCAGTAATGGTAGGCATGCCTGTGCCCGCCACACGTCCCAGTGCCTCGGCCAGTAGTTCGAGCCCGGGACTGCCCGCCAGCAGGTCTACGTACGGGAACGACGCGCGCCGCTCCCCAAAGAGATCGACCGTGTGGTGGGGCAGTTCGCTCACCCCGTCCACGTCCACGTCGAGCAGGCCGCGGGGACCCCAGTAGTTGCCACGCCCATCGATGTGCCACGCGTTCGTTTCACTGGCCCCCGCCACGGTGGCCGTGTTCAGGTTGCCCCGGAGGACGTTGCGGCCAAACCGGTTGTCCATAGAGCTTCCTGTAAACCGGAGCCCCCGGTAGTTTGCTGCCACGACGTTCTGCCCGAACATGTTGCCGGTGCTGTTTTCGAGGTAGAGCCCCGTGCCGTTCTCCGTGAGGCGGTTGTCCACGA
>CAZMDV010000046.1:0-12950 GCA_964564875.1 uncultured Salinivenus sp. | reverse complement strand
ACCCCCACCCACACGACGAAGGCGCAGATGGAGGCGGAGGCATGATGGGAGAATCCCTCCGCCTGTCTGCCCGTTGGTGAGCGACAGCACATCTAATTTCTCCGAAGGAAAATCATGTCTGACAGAGCGACTCCCGACCGTCTGGACTGAGACGCATTTTCGGTCCCGTCCCTCTCAGGGCAGTCCGACAACCGGGCGTACTGGCAGTCGAAATCTCCCGACGAGCGCCTCGCGGCCGTCGAGCAGCTCCGACAACTCAACTATGACTACGACCCGGCTGCCGGACGACTTCAAAGAGTTCTTGAGGTTGCTCGACGAGCCTGACGGCCATGTCGGGAGTGGGTTTTTCTGAGTGCTTCCGGTCCCGGGTTCGGGCTACGATCGAGGGCGTCCCGGTATGCTTCATCGGTCTCGAGGAACTGAAGGAGAACAAACGGGCCAGCGGGCGACCCAAAGATCTGGATGATCTGAAGAACTTGCCCTGAGAAAGCATTCCCCGTCCTACCGATGGACCAGATTATGTAGGATCTGGCCAATTTCTGGGCAAACACCTACTACGAGGTGCGCACGGAAATGCATGGCCGCTCCCCGGAGCACCCGTTGTTTCTGCGGTTCCTGAGCAACTCGCAGCGAGCGGAGCGCACGGTCCCCGGGTCGCTCACTGCCGGAGCATCCACCCGGGAGGGCCTTGCGCAGAGCTGCCCGGTCCATTGGGGCGAGTTCAAAGGCCGTGTCCACCGTTTCGAAGAGGGGACGGGGACCGACATTGGGGGACGTCGCCACCTACCAGCAGGTAGAAAAGAAGACTGAGGCCACGAGGCCGATGATCGCCCGCGATCGACACCGGAGAGGACCTGGAGGGCTTCCCGACGCGGATCGCCTGCGTGATGACGTCGGATCGGAGGACCGCTGGCGACTGTTAGTCGTACAGGCATTTCCGAGAAAAGCAATCGTTGACTGGGTCTCCTCGAAACGATGGAGAGGAGAGTGGAATGCGAGGCATAGAGCCCCTGCAGGAAAGGAATTCCTCATGGAACGAAGTGGTGACTGGATGGACCAGGCACGGTCGGATCTCGACCATGCGCGGCACGACCTGGAGGCCGAGTTCTACGAGTGGGCCTGCTTTTCAGTCTAAAACTACTTCCTCCCGTCGGTCGGGGTGCTGCCCAGCAGGCGGCGGAGAAGGCCGTGAAAGCGGCAGTCCAGAACCTCGGCGGTGAGGCGTGGGGGCACTCCGTGGCCGACTTGCTTCGAGAGTTGGCTCAGCGGTACGACGTGTCTGAAGACCTGCTCGACGGAGCTCTTGAGCTCGACAAATCGTACATTCCGACCCGGTATCCGGACGCCCATCCGTCAGGATCGCCTCGCAATCGATACACTCGCCCCGAAGCGCAGCGCCACATTGACCATGCCGAACGAATCCTCACCTTCTGCGACGATCTCATGGCCGACGCGGGATCGGGATGATCTCGTCGCGTCGATCCGGGCGGCCCTGCCGGCCCTTCGGGACGAGCTCCCGGTGCGGCGGGTGATCCTGTTCGGGTCCCACGCCACAGGCGAAGCCACGGTGGCGAGCGACGTAGACCTGCTCGTTGTGTACGAGGGGCCGCCCCGCGAGGATGCCTTCGCGACGGTCAAGACCGCTGTCCCGGTCCGCGGGCTGGAGCCGCACACGTACACGGTCGAGCAGGCGGCAGCGCAGGACGCGCTTCTCCGCCGGATGACCCGGGACGGGATCGTCGTGTACGACGCTGGCGAGTGACGGCCCGCCGGGACCAACACACGTCTGCTCAACGGACTGATCGCCGGTCACGTCGTGCCGGTAGCCCCTGCGCTGGAGGCACTCAGGGAGGATCCGTGCGTCTCAGGGTGCATCTCCGGCGGCCCGACTCTTTGTGTTGGGGGCAGAAGCTCCGAGAGCGCGGACGGAGCAGCGTGGAGATCGGCCCACAGTCCCAAAAAGACCGTTTGATTTTGCGTCGGGCCTCCGTCTCCACCTCGGCGAGGACGTCCCTGAGGAGGACTGACCGGACGTGAGCGACGAGGCGCTCCGTCCAAACGAAAGTGGGCGGTCTACTTCTGCCACAAGAAGATTCGTGTAATCGAGTCGAAGCCCCCTTCTCAATAGACCATCGAACCTGTAAAGGATGTCCCGGAACGGGTGTAAAGGAACTCCCCGGTCCATACAACCCCCATGCTCCCACACTCTCGTGCATGCCGGGCTCGATCCCCGATCTAAGGGACGCGAAGTCCCAAATGCTCGGCCTGACTTTTAGCCACGCAGTTCCGCAGCCCTGAATCTTCCGTCGTCCCCCGCCGTATGGGGTTGCGTATGGAGTCGTGTATCCGTTTATTTTGGTACGGAGCACATTGAACTTCGACTGTTCCTTCCCGCAACGCGCCTATACCCATGAAATTCACCGCCTCAAGCGCCGACCTTCTCGAGGCGCTCAACACCGTCAAGGGCGCCGTTCCGTCGAAGAGCACGATGCCCATCCTGGAGTGCATTCTCTTCGAGCGCGACGGGGACACGCTGCGCCTGAGCGCCACCGACCTCGAGATCTCGATCATTCAGACGGTGCCCGTTCAGTTCGAAACGAACGGCACGCCGGAGAGCACCCCCATCGCGGTGCCGGCCCAGCGCCTCATCGACACGCTGCGCGCGCTGCCGGACCTGCCCATCGAGTTCTCGGCGGACAGCGACTTCGAGATCCGGATGGAGACCGACCAGGGCCACTACAAGATGGTGGGCCACGACGGGTCGGACTATCCCGAGCTGCCGGAGCTGGAGGAACAGCACGAGATCAACGTCGAAGGTGGACTGCTAGGCCGCACGATCGACAAGACCGCCTTCGCCGTGAGCCAGGATGCCTTGCGCCCCGCCATGATGGGGGTGTACTTCCAGGTCGGCGAGGACGCGACCTCCGTGGTCGCTACGGATGGGCACCGGCTCGTAAAGCTCACCCTTCCCGAGCTCCAGGCCAACATCTCTGCCGACTTCATCGTGCCGGAGAAGGCCACGAAGCTCGCAGGCCGAATCGTGGAGGACGACGAGATCTGCACCGTTCGGGTGGACGAGAGCCACGTGAGCTTCGAATTCGACAACTCCCGCGTGCTCGCCCGTCTGATCGATGAGACGTACCCGAGCTACCAGTCTGTCATTCCGGACGGCAACGACCGCCACCTCGTCGTCAACCGCGAGGACATGCTCAACGCCGTCAAGCGCGTTGGGCTTTACTCCTCCAGCATGACGAACCAGATTCGGCTCGACATCACGGGCGATACGGTGACCATCTCGGCCGAGGACGTGGAGCGCTCCAGCGAAGCTGAGGAGACCATCCACTGCGACTACGACAGTGAGGCGATGGAGATTGGGTTCAACTCGGAGTACCTCACCGAAGTGCTCAGCAACGTCGAGTGCGACGAAGTCGTCTTCGAGCTCAGCTCTCCCAACCGCGCCGGCATCGTTCTCCCCCGCGAGGACGCCGAAGACGAGGACATCCTCATGCTCATCATGCCGGTGATGCTCAACACCTACGCATGATTCCCGGGCCGTGGTTGGGCGTGGGAGAACGGGGGAATGGAAGAAAGGGCGTGGATGTGGAGGGCTGAAGTGAAGAAAAGCTGCCCCCTTGCTTGAATCAGGGCAGTACAGATCCTACGCCCACACGCCCACACGCACTCACGCCCATCCGCATCCTGCGCAGAGCGGACGAACCGCCCCCCTACTCACGTCCCCTGCTGTATTCCTGCTGAAGCGTCTTCAGGATCTCATACGCTTCGTCCGCACGCCGACCCTCTCTCCGCACGACCGTCTTGAAGTGACGCCGGGCGGCGTCGACCTCTTCCTGCGCAAGGGCAATCTTGCCGAGATAGAAGTGCGCCTCTAAGGCCAGAAAGGACCCGGGCTCGACCTGCTCCAGCACCCGATCCAGGCCCTGCTCCGCCTGTTCGAGCCGTCCGGGGTCGTATTGGGGGAAGAGCCCCAGCGTGGAGCTCCGCGCCTCCCGAAGCGCGGAAAGCGCCTCCAGATATTGGTCGTCGACCGATGCCGCGTCGGCTCCTGGTTGAGCGCCGCGCAGTTCGGTGGTGGCGTAATTTTCAACAACCTGATCGCTGATCTCTACGGCCGCGAGGCGGTCGAGGGTGGACTGGGTCGAGATGCTCACGCCGTACAGCCCCCCGTACAGTCCCACCAGCACGATGGCCGCGACCGCGCCTCTTCGCACGAGCCGCGGCAGATTCAGGAAGACCTCCAGCAGCGACGGGGCCGTGCTCGGACTCTCGGTCGACGCCGGCTCCCGCCGCTGGGCAGGGTCCGGCTCCGTCTCGTTCTCGAGCGTGTGTTCCGTCAGTTCCTCGAAGTGCGACACGGGATCGATGGCCGCTTCAGCTTCGCGCAGTTGGCGCTGGGCCGCGTCGACCTTCTGCCGGAGCGAGTCGTCGTGCTCGATGCGGGCCCCGAGCTTCGAGAAGGTCGTTTCCAGCTCGGGAGGCACGTCTTCCGGATGGAGGTGCCGAACCGTCACGTAGGTGGCAAGGAGAGGATCGGATGGGAGGTTGGCCTGCGCGCCTGCGGAAAGCGTCTCGAGGGAGCGGACGTCCCGAAGGAGGGAGGCCCACTCTGGATTCGACTCGACGTATGCTTCAACCTCGCGCTGCCCCTCTGTAGAGAGATGGGGATATGAGAGGATTTGCTCTTCGACGTCGTTCATGAGTGGTAAGCCGTGCGACTATACAGGAAGGGAAGTCTGCGTCAACTCCTCCAAGAAGGTTCTAAAAACCGAAAAGAGAATTGCTGGCCCTGAGCCGGGCAGTGCCCCCAGTCGGATCGATCCTACCCGAATCCTCGATCCTACCTGAATCCGGGGCAGGAACGTGTCAATGGGGATGGTAAGGGGAGACACATAAAGGCCGCGCGCATAACGTTCTAAACCAAAGTTTAAAATTATCCCCCGAAATCCGGTCGTTCTACGTATTCTCGGAGTCGGTCGTCGGTGCGGAGCTGCTTTACGGCCTTATGTTTGTACGTCCGCACGGTCGCTACCGGCTTGCCGATCGCCTCACTAATCTCTTCGAACTCCTGGTCTTCGAGGAAGTAGCGCCGGGCCGGTTCCTGCAGGTATGGCGGAAGTCCGTCGATGGCTTCGTTGAACGCTTCGCGCACGAATCCGACCTCCGCGACGGCATGCTCCTCGTCGGAGGTGAGCGTAGGGCCCTCCTCTTCTTCGATCGACTCGGAGAACTGATTGCGACGCGTGTAATTGAGCAGCGTGTTCTTGCAGATCACGCTTACCCAGTTGGCGTAGCGGTCCGGGTTTCGGACACTGTCGCGGTTTTTTTCGACTTTGCGGTAGGCCCGGGTGGTAAGCTCGTCGGCATCGGAGGTGTTGTCGAACGTGCCCTTCGTCGACTTGGACAGAAAGTACCGGCAGACGTAGCAGTACGTCCAGAGATCCACGAGGCGCTTGGCGTCCGGGTCGTCCCCGGTCACCCACCGCCGAAAGGCATCATTGGCGGCGTCGGTGTCGTCGACCGAAAACGGAAGACGATCGATGACAGTCCGGAGCTCGGAGGTGGGCGTCGACATGCGTCAGTCGGGCGAACTGAAAAAGAACCCAGAGGGCGAGACGTTTGCGAGGTCCCGAACGCATGGAAATGATAAGGTCCGGCGGCACGGAGATCAACGTCTCCGATCGAGTTCCGACCTCGCGTCCCCTTCTCGAGGAACTCGTCACTGGAGGACTGTTGCCCTGCATCGCGGAGACCGGAGAGACCGTTGCGGTGCCCCCCCGATCGTTGAACGACGAAATTCGGGGGGCTCGCTCCTGTCGGGGAACCGAGCCCGTTGGTTCTTCAGGTCGCTTCGGGCGTGTACCGTGCGCGGAACCACTCGACTGTGCGGGCCAGTCCCTCCTCGATCGGCACCTGTGGCCCCCATCCGATCTCGTGGTCCGCCTTTTCGTAGCCGAGCACACTTCGCTCCTGCTCTCCCGGCTTGGCCGGCCCGTGCGTCTCGTCCACGTTGGCCCCGGTCTCCGCGCGGAGCATCCGAAATAGCTCGTTGACACTGGTTTCCCGGCCGGTGCCTACGTTGAACACCCCACTGCCATCGTGGGCCAGCGCCGCGAGGTTGGCCCGCACTACGTCGCCCACGTACACGTAGTCGCGAGTCTGCTCCCCGGGGCCGTTGATAACCGGCTGTCCGTCGCCGAGCATTTCCTTCGTGAAGATGGCCACCACGCCGGCCTCGCCGTGCGGGTTTTGCCGGGGGCCGTAGACATTGGCGTAGCGCAGCGAGACGGCGTCGATGCCGTGCTGGGTCTGGTAGTAGTAGAGGTACTTTTCCGCCGCCAGCTTCGCCACGCCGTACGGCGAGACGGGCCGGAGCGGGTGCTCCTCGTCCTGAGGCGTGTATTCGGGCTCGCCGTAGATGGCCCCACCGGTAGACGCAAACACCACTTTCTGGAGGCCGTGGTCGATGCCCGCCTCCATCAGGTTGAGGAGGCCCCGGATGTTGACGTCAGCGTCGAAGCCCGGGTCCTCCACCGATCTCCGCACGTCCATCTGTGCGGCGTGGTGGACGAGGCAGTCGTACTCGTGCTCGGCAAAGAGGGCGGCGGCCCCGTCGGAGCGAATGTCGTGCTCGAAGAGGGGCGCGGCCTCGGGCACCTTCCAGCGACGACCCGTAGAGAGATTGTCGAGGACGTGGACCTCATGGCCCCTGGCGAGAAGTGCGTCGGCGACGTGGGAGCCGATAAACCCGGCGCCGCCGGTCACGAGAGTGGTCATGTGGCAAAGGGGTCGACGTGAACGGGGTTGGTCGGACGTGTCAACATCTCCCCGGCACTAAGGATCCGGGACGCCGCTCCGGGAAACTCCCGGTTGCTCAGGAGGGAGCCGACGCAGCTGGCATCCTCGCCTCCCGAAAACCGCGCCCAAACTTTCAGGGCGGTGCCGGGTTCAAGTAGAGCGCAGTATTCCTCGTCCCAATACGGAGGGTTTATGAGTCGCACGCGTCTGTTCGGGGTGGACTGCCGGATCCGCCCTCTTTTGCAGATCGGAATCACGGTGGTCCTCGTCCTGATCTGGACCGGAAGTGCCTCGCCGATGGCCCACGCCCAGCGGGCCAACCAGACGCCGGAGCACTTAGAAAACGTGGGCGTCGACCAGAACCTCGAGGCGACAATCCCGAAGGAACTCTCGTTTCGGGACGAGCAGGGGGATCCCGTTCGCCTCGATCAGTACTTCGATGGGTCGACCCCGGTGATGCTCACCCTAAACTACCACCGCTGCCCGCAACTGTGCCAGGTTCAGCTCCAGAAGTTTGCCGAGTCGTTGAGCGGCCTGTCGTGGACGGCGGGCGACAAATTTGAGGTGCTGACCGTCGACATCAGTCCCGAGGAGGGCCCTAAGATGGCCCGCAAGGCCCAGAAGCGCTACGCCACCTTCCTGGACGAGCCCGAGACGACGCTCGACGGCTGGCACTTCTTGACCGGCGAGCAGGATGCCATTCGGACACTGGCCGACTCGGTTGGCTTTCGGTACAAGCCCCTCCCGGACAAGGAGCATCAGTATGCCCACCCTACGACCATCGTGTTCCTCAGTGGTTCCGGCACCATTACCCGCTACTTCACGACGCTCGACCCCGCTCCGGGCGATCTGCGGACCGCCCTCGTCGAGGCCTCAAACGGGTCCGTCGGCAACGCCATCGACAAGGCCTTCCTCGCTTGCGCGCAGTTTAACCCCGACTCCAATTCCTACTCCGCCAGCGCCTTCAAGGTCATGCAGTACGGCAGCGGCTTCCTGGCCATCGTGATGGGGATTGCCCTGTTCATCTTCTGGCGTCGCGAAAAGAAACAACTGGAGACCGCTCACGAAGAGGGGATCGACGCCATGCTCGATGCCCGCGCGGAGTCCGATGGGCACAGCGTCCCCTCATAGCCGTGCTTCCCCACTCGTCTCGGTGAGGCCGGTCATCTCCCGGCTGATCTCCCAGAGCCGCGCCTCGACCTTCTCATCGTAGGCGTCGGGCGAGGGATTTACGATCTCGGTTTCCTTAAAATACTGACCCGTCACTCCTTCCACCTCGGGGGAGGCCGCGAGATAGACGATGTTGCGGGCTCCCTCCTCAGGGCGCTTGTAAAACCAGGAGAAGAGCCGGGCCACCCAAGAAATCCAGCCGGACCCTCGCCAGATATTGGTGTCTACGACCCCAGGGTGCACGGCGTTGGCAAGCACCCCCTCGTCCTGAAGACGACGGGCCAACTCGTGGGTAAAGAGGATGTTGGCGAGCTTCGACTGGCCGTAGGCCTGGAGGGCATTGTAGCCCTGCTCGGCGTTGATGTCGTCGAAATCAATGCTGGTACCGCGGTGGGCCTCCGAACTGACGGTAATGATCCGGGCCTCTCCCGCGCGGCCCGCCGTCTCTCGGAGCCGAGGCAAAACGAGGTGGGTGAGCAAGAATGGGGCGAGGTGGTTAACGGCAAAGGTCCGCTCGATGCCGTCCGCCGTCTCCTCCCGGGTGTCACAGAAGACGCCCGCGTTATTGACGAGCACGTCGAGCCGGTCGTAGTCGGCCCGAATCGTTTCGCCGAGGTGGTACACCTCCTCCTGCACGGCCAGATCCGCAATGAGAAGGTCCACGGGGTCCGCGCGGCTGGGGTGGGCCAATTCCGCGGCCGCCTGAATCTCGGCCTGAGCGTCCCGGCCCCGCTGTTTGTTTCGGCACACCATTACCACGTGCGCACCGAGGCGCGCCAGTTCCGCGGCCGTGGCCTTGCCGATGCCCGAGTTGGCCCCGGTCACTACGCACACAGTGTCGTGCATGTCCTTCAGCTCCGAACGGGGAATTTCCATGGCGCCTGCCAAATTCAATGATCGTCCCCTCTGAAGGGTCGCTTCCGGGCTTCTCCGGGGAGGAGTCGAGGCCTACGTCACACCTTGAGCGTCAGGGCGCTCCGCAATGCCTCAATGTTCTGCGCTACTGACTGGTCGCCCCCGAACACGGCGCTGCCGGCCACCAGGACATCGGCCCCGGCCCGGATGAGTTCCATGGCGTTGTCGGGCGACACCCCTCCGTCGACCTCCAGGTGGGCGCTGGAGCCGAGGGCATTGAGCTGTCGACGCAGCCGCTGAACTTTCGCCGTGGACTCCGGAATGAAGCTCTGCCCACTAAAGCCCGGATTGACTGACATGACGAGCGCAAGGTCGACGAAGGGCAAAATGCCGTCGAGGTGTCCCAGGGGCGTGGCGGGATTAAAGGCAACGCCCACGTCACAGCCCGCAGCCCGGATCTGCTCGGCCACCCGGTGCAGGTGCGGACACGCCTCTACGTGGACCGTAAGATTGTCGGCCCCCGCGTCGGCAAAGTCGTTGATGTAGTCCTGCGGCTTCTCAATCATGAGGTGCACGTCGAGCCGGGCATCGTGCTCGTCAGCCACGGGCCGGAGGGCCCGCACTACGTCGGGGCCGATGGTGATGTTGGGGACGAAATGGCCGTCCATGACGTCGACGTGAAGCCAGTTGGGACCGGCCCCGAGGGCTTCATCGGCACGGGCGGCAAATCGTCCAGAGTCGGCCGCGATAATTGAGGGCGCGAGCGTGGGCGTCTTGGGAGGAGCAGGCATGGGACGGAATCACAGTCGGCAGCAGAGGGGCGGACGCGCTACTTATAGAATAAAAGGGCCACTGCGGTGAACAAAAAGGGACTCCGCAATCTTTCGGTGAAAGCATTGGGGATCCTGCCGAAACGGGAGGGACCCAACTTCCCAAAATATCTGTGCGGGAATTCTCTTCTGCGGGACATGGTTCGCCGGAAGCGACTCCGACCCTGTTCTTGTCTTCCTGTCCTGGAAACTGCTCGCAGAAACAACCCCCCTTCTGGGAAAGTAGGGGGGCCATATTCAGAGGGCTGTTCCTCCACCCGTTTCCCGGCCGCCAAGCCTACTGATTTGTGCCGCAGAAACCGGCGTGGACGACGCGGGCGGAGCGACCGGAGCCCTCGGACCGACCAGCAGAGGACCCGCACGAGCCTTTTCATACGCCTCCCGTTCCCATGCCGATCAGCGACGCCGACCGCGATGACATTACCTCTCGCCTCAGCCGCATCGAAGGCCAGATTCGGGGGCTCAACCGAATGGTAGAGGAGGACCGCTACTGCGGGGACATCCTCGATCAGATCCACTCGGTGCAGCAGGCCCTCAAGTCGGTGGGGCGGGCCATCACTCGGAACCACCTGGAGACGTGTGTGACCGAGGCGATCCGCTCCGGCGACGAGTCCGCCGCTCAGGAGAGCTACGACGAAATCATGGGAGTACTCGAGAAGGAGCTGTGATGCACCGTCCCCCACTCCGGGGCTTCAGAACACGTCGCCCCTCCCTGCCCCCGACTCGACGACGGCCCCCCGATCTCACCTGAAGACACTCGCCACTCTTTTATTTATGCTAAATTAATTTTTTGGCTAAGCTATTTTTTGACTAACTTATTCGTAGGTGCTAAATTGGAAGTGTCCTTGCCACTTTCATCATGAGAGATCGGATCTATGGAAGAGCTCGTCACGAAGCGCAGTAATCTTGGCCGAAAGGCTCCCTCCGGCCGCGATAAACAGTCGGTCCACACCAAGTTTAAGCTTAGCGAGGATGCCCTCGATGCCAAGGAGCACCTGGCCGAATATTGGGGCGTTACTCAGAAGGAGGTGGCCGAAATGGCCGCCCAACTCACGGTGTCGTTTCTCGAGGACGAGGACGAAGAGACGAAACACTGGTTTGTCGAAAATGCCTACGATCAACCCGGTGAACTCATACGCAAGACCCACGTGGTGAGCCGGAAGACGAAATCATTTCTCGAATCGACCGCGAGCGACCTTGACCTGACGCGGGACCAGTTTTTCGATGCGTGCCTCCGGCTCGCCCACGCAATCGTCCAGTTTCTCCGAGAGGTCCAGATCGAACGCCACGAAGAGCAACTCCCTCACCTGTACGATCTTCTCGAACAGGCCGAAGCGATCGAGGCGGATCTCGAGGAGGAGACGACCGACGTCGATCCCCTGAAGCCGGCCGTCACCGCTGTCCGTCGTCGGATTGAGGCGATTGTGGACGACATCGACGACGAACTGGAGCGGGGCGTCCCACTCGCTCGCGACCACGAATTCACGTAGTTGAGGAGGAGGTACGAGCGATCCGTCACGCGCCCCCGATTTTAGCCCCCGATTTTAGAGGGGTACCGGCCCGGCGGATGGAGGGGCACCACGGGCGCCGGGGCGTTACCACGGGCCCCCGTTCGATTGCTTGCCGCCCCCCAGGAGCGTGATTTTCTGTCGCAGGTCCGGATCGTCGACGTCACTGAGGGCATTTCGCGTGTCGACGACGTGGGGGGCGTGGCGAGCGATGGTCTCCGCGTCGTAGTCGTCGTGGGCGGTGACGACAACAGCCACGTCACAGCTTTGAAGGGCCTCCGGCGTGAACTCCACGGAGGGAATCGTCCCGGCCTCTCCATTCTCGAACTCCACGCTGTACGACGGAACGTGCGGATCGTGGTAGCGCACGTTCTCGACCTCCTTCTCCTTTAGCAGTCGAATCACGCGCTCGGCGGGCGAGTGACGCGTGTCGCTCACGTTTCCCTTGTAGGCCACGCCGAGAATGAGAACCTCCGCGTCCGAAAGTCGCACGGGCCGCTGCGCGATGGCCTCCACGACCGCCTCCACCGCATAGTACGGCATCCCTTCGTTCACACGGGCCGCCAGCGTGATAAAGCTCGTCTCGAAGTCGTACTTGCGCGCTATCCAGGACAGGAAGTGGGGATCGATTGGGATGCAGTGTCCCCCGAGACCCGGGCCCGGATAGAACGGCATAAACCCGAACGGCTTCGTCGACGCGGCGTCGATCACCTCCCACATCGACACCTCCCCGATGCGATCGCAGAGCTGTGCGAGCTCGTTGACGAGCGCGATGTTCACGGAGCGGAAGATGTTTTCCAGCAGTTTCTCCATCTCCGCCACCTTCGGGTTCGAGACGACGTGCACGTCCGCACCAATCGTTCGCATCGCTGCCTCCGCAACGGCGGTCCCGGGCTCGGTCACCGCTCCCGTGACCACTGGAATGTCGCCCGTCTCGTACGACGCGTTGCCCGGATCGATGCGCTCCGGGCTGTACGCCAGAAAGTAGTCCTGTCCCACCGCCAGCCCGCGGTCTTCGGTGGCGTCTTGTAGGCGGGGAAGCACCACTTCTTCGGTCGTGCCGGGGTACGTCGTGCTCTTCAGGACGACGAGTTGGCCCGGGCGCAAATGCTCGGCAATGGAGTCGGCGGCCGATTCGACGTAGCTGAGATCCGGGTCCTTCGTATCGGTGACAGGAGTGGGGACGCAGACGAAGAACACGTCGACGTCCGCCCCGCGCTCGAAGGTCCCCTCGATCCGAAGCGGCCCGTCTTCGACGAGGGCACGCACCTCCGCATCGTCGACGTCGTCGATGTAGTTCTCGCCTGCGCGGAGGCGACGGACACGCTGTTCGTCGAGGTCGATCCCAATCGTGTCGAAGCCGGCCCCGGCGTACTCGACGGCGAGGGGAAGCCCCACGTACCCGAGCCCGACGACCCCAATCGTCGCCTCTTGGTTCTCCAGGCGGGCCAATAGATTCTGCGCTGCTTCAGGCTCGGCTGCGGGAAGATCGCGCTCTGCGGCGTCGGGGATCCGGTTCATTGTTCTATTGCCGATCGGACGAGGGAACTGTGAAAACGGGGGGGCGTGGGCAGGGCGATCGTATGTTAAAAATTTCCTTCTTGGTGTAGAGGCTCGTCCGCCTCTGATCAACGAAACTGCCCGAATGGCACGGGCGAGAGGGCGCGTGGGAGCACGAACATACCGTCCCGGATCGGGGCACCATCAGGCCTCGGGCCAAGATGCGATTGCCGTGGGGGGAGTGGGTGAGAGATCGAAGGAAGTATACGAAGTA
>CAZMDV010000045.1:0-13001 GCA_964564875.1 uncultured Salinivenus sp. | reverse complement strand
GCTGTACAAGCACGTCCTCAACGACGAGTCGACCGCCGTCTTCAACGGCAAGGTGTTCGTGTCGCGCGGGTCCCAGCGCATCGACGCCTATCAGCAGAACGACACCATCGTTCTGACGAACGACGCGAACATTTACACCAAGCCAGAGCTTGAAATTTATGCGGACGACGTGGTCTGCAGCCACGGCGCCACGACGGGCCAGGTCGACGAGGAGGGCGTCTTCTATCTCCGCACCCGCGGCCTATCGGAGCGCCGAGCACGAATTCTGATGCTTCAGGCCTTCACCGAGGAGGTGCTGAGCGAGTTCAAGATCGACGCGCTCCGCAACTACGTAACGGAGAAGATCCGACGGCGCTTCGCTAGCTACTTCGCATAAGTGTGAAGGTATGGAGGTGTGGAGGGAGGGGATGCAAAACCGTTCTTGCCTCCATCCTTCCACACATCCATCCCTCCATCCCTAACCCGTTATGCCTGCGACGACTCACCCCACTCCCGGGACGGCCTCGTTTGACGTCGAGGCGCTCCGCGCGGACTTTCCTGCACTAACGCAGGACGTGTACGAGGACACGCTGCTCGCGTACCTCGACAACGCGGCGACCTCGCAGAAGCCGACCCCGGTGATCGAACGGCTGGATCAGTTCTATAGCGAGGAGAACAGCAACGTGCACCGGGGGGTGCACCGGCTCAGTCAGGACGCCACGGAGGCGTATGAGGACGCTCGCGAATCATTGGCGCGTTTCATCAACGCGCCGGACCCCGACCAGATCATCTTCACGCGGGGCACGACGGAGGGGCTCAACCTCGTGTCCTCTACGTTCGGGCGCATGGTCGTGGAGGAAGGCGATAAAATCCTCCTCACTGAGATGGAGCATCACTCAAACATTGTCCCCTGGCAGATGCTCGCCGAGCAGGTGGGCGCCTCAATCGAGGTGCTGCCGGTGACGGACCGCGGCGAGCTCCGGATGGATTTGCTCCCGGAGATGCTCACCGACGACACGGCTCTTGTGGCCTTCACCCACGTATCGAACACGCTGGGCACCATCAATCCGGCAGATGATCTGATCAGCGTGGCGCACGCCGAGGGCGTGCCGGTCGTCGTGGACGGGGCGCAGTCGGCCCCGCACATGCCTATTGACGTGCAGGCACTCGACGCCGACTTCTTCGTCTTTTCGGGGCACAAGATGTTTGGCCCCACGGGCATCGGCGTTCTTTACGGCAAGCGCGAGCACCTGGAGGCCATGCCTCCCTACCAGGGCGGCGGCGACATGATCGATCAGGTGTCGTTCGAGGAGACGACCTACGACGACCTGCCCCACAAGTTTGAGGCGGGGACGCCGAACATTGCCGACGCGATCGGGCTCGGTACAGCCGCCGAGTACATCATGGACCTGGACTGGAATGCCGTTCAGGCCCACGAGGAGGCCGTTCTGGACTACGCCACCGAGCGTCTGAAGGCGGTTGAGGGCGTCCGCATTATCGGAACGGCGTCCGACAAGACGAGCGTTCTCTCGTTCGTCTTCGACGACATTCACCCGTACGACGCCGGGACGGTGCTCGACCGCGAGGGCGTGGCCGTCCGCACAGGGCACCACTGCACGCAGCCGCTTCTGAAGCGCTACGGCCTTCCCGGTACCATTCGCGCCTCGTTTGCGGCCTACAACACCCGCCAGGACGTGGATCGCCTCATTGACGGTCTCCAGAAGGTGCGTCACATGTTCGGCTGAAACGTGCGGAAGTACAGACGTGTGTAAGTATATACGTGCATTCAAACTTCACGTAAAGACCCCCACACTCAAACTTCCACACCTGAAGCTATGCCTGCGACGAACACGCTCTCGGATCGCGCACAGCAGATTGTCGACGAGTTCTCGCTGTTCGACGATTGGATGAGCCGGTACGAATACCTCATTGAGCTCGGCGACGACATCCCGCTGCTCGAGGAGGACAAGAAGACCGAAGAGAACTACATCCACGGGTGCCAGTCGGACGTGTGGATTGAGACGGAGTTCGACGACGAAGACCGGGCGCTGCATTTCCGGGGCGATAGCAACGCCAAAATCACGAAGGGACTGGCCGCCCTCATCATCCGGGTGCTCGACGAACAGCCGCCCGACGCGATCGCGAATGCCGACTTTGAGTTTCTCGACAACATTGGCCTCCACGACCATCTGAGTTCCCAGCGCAACAATGGGCTCAAGGCCATGATCGAGGAGGTGCAAGAGCGGGCCCGGACGGCGCGGAACTGAGCATGATCCGTGAATCGTGATGCGTGAGGTCTCTTCTTCTCACGAGTCACGCTTCACGCATCAGGATTCAAACGGGCCCCGATACCCTGGCCTGCGATCCATTGCATACCATTCACTCACGAACCTCATGTGACCCATGACTCCTCCCGGCGGACCTCCTGGCAACCTCGGCCCTCCCGGTCGTCCCAGCCCTGGCATTCAGGGTGACGGTGGCGGTGGTGGCGCTGACGACATTCCCGACGACAAAGAGAACACCGACATCGAGCTTCCGGAGACGATTCCGGACCACATGCAGGACACACCAGACGACGAGCTGTACCAGCGGATTGCCGAGTCGCTGCGCGAGATCTACGACCCGGAGATTCCGGTCAACATCTACGACCTCGGGCTCATCTACCACATGGAGGTGGATGAAGACGGGCACGCGGACGTGCTCATGACCCTTACGGCCCCGAATTGTCCGGCGGCGGGCACCTTGCCCGGGCAGGCCGAGGATGCTGTGCGGGAGACGGAGGGGGTCGAGAGCGTAAACCTGGAGATGACCTTCGAGCCGCCCTTCTCCCCGCAGATGATGTCCGAGGAGGCCCGCCTCGAACTCGGCTTTATGTAGGCACTTTCGAGTGTCGACCTTCGGGTTTCGATTTCTCGACGCTCGACCATTCGCAATTCGCAATTCGAAACTCGACAATGAAGCACGCACGCACCATAGCAATGGCCACCACGCTCCTCGCCGACGGGCGGGCAGAGGATGTGGCGGACATGGTGGAGCCGTTGCTCGATCCGGTGACGGCACCGGCTGCCAACACGGGGCAGATTCTGCTCCGGGGCCTGATGGCCCGTGTCGAGGTGACGCACCGCGATCGTCTCGATCCGGCCTTCGATCTGCTCCCGCTCGTCGAGGAGGTGGCCGACGCGTGCACCTGCGTGCGGGCCGAGGTGGCGCTCTGGCGCGGCTGGGCGCATGCTCGTCGCTCCAAAGCGGTCGACGAGGCGACCCGGGCCCTTCACCTGCTCAAGGAGAGCCAAGAGCTTTTCGCCTCCATCTGTGACCCGGACGGACGCTGCTGGGCCCTCCTCGGGCAGGCCCAAGCCTACTACGCCCTTGAGGAATACGGGCTCATGCGCCGCGTGCTCGACGACGCGGCCACCCTTCTCGACCGCCTTCAGGACACCCAGGCGGAGCGGTGGCTCCACGAACTTTGGATTCCCGCCCTCCGCTTCGCCGGTCGGTACGCGCGCGCGGAGGATCACGTGGCGGCGCTTCGTGCGAGCGCCGAAAAGTGGGACGATCGTCGGGTGCGCGGACACGCGGCCGCCCACGCCGCGCTCCTCCAGTACGACCGTGAGGCTCCGCCGTCCGACATCATTGACGACGCCGAAACGGCGGTGTCTCTGCTCCGGCAGAGCGACGCCGCGACCTACGCTTCCCTCCTGCGGGCAACCCGTGCCCACGTCGGGGCCCTGTGTCGACGGGCGGCATGGGCAGAGGCGTTCGGTCGCATCGACGACGCTGCTTCGCTTCTGCCAGACGATTCGTCCGCGGAAGCCGTTCTTCGGACCCTCCGAGCCCAGGTGGCGCTGCGTCGGGGCAACGCAGAACACGCGCTCTCTGTGCTCGACGATGTCTTCGGACGGACGCTCGTTCCGGCCCCCGATCTCCAACGATCCCGTGTCGCTCTGCTCTACGGTATCGCCTTTCGCGAACAGGACCGCCCCGACGAGGCCGAGACGTGGCTCCGCCGAGCGCATCGCACGGCTCGGGAGACCAGCCACCGGGTCATTCGGAAGCGTGCGCTGCGGGCCCTGAGAGACGTGGACGGCGAGTTGACGTCCGTTCCGCATTCCGACGACGAAACGGCCCCTTCGCCGGACGCCTCCCAACCGGCACGCACCGTCGCCTCTCCGGCCCCGACCGACCCCGCGGACGTCATCGACGGGTTCGTGGCGGAGAGCCGCGAGATGCAGGCGGTGGCCGACACGATTCGCCAGATTCAGCCGAGTCGCAGCCCTGTGCTCGTTACGGGCGAGGGCGGCACCGGCAAGCGTCTCGTGGCCCGGGCCGTCCACGCGACGAGCGAGCGGGCCGACGGGCCGGTGGAAACGATTTCGTGCGCCCCCACTCAGACCGAGGAGCCCCTCAAGGCACAGTTGTTTGGGGAGGCTGCAAACAGCGGGACGCAACGATCTGGGGCCGTGCACGCCGCCGACGGCGGAACCCTCATCGTTGAGGACGTGGATGCCCTCCCGCTGTCTGTGCAATCGTTGCTTCTCCACCTGCTCGATACGGGGAAGGTTCCCGGGGAGGGCGACCGGAGTGCAGAGCCGGTGGACGTGCGAATCGTGGCGACCACCACGGCCGACCTTGACGCTCGTGTCCAGGAGGGGCGGTTCCGCGAGGCCCTCCGGAATCGCCTCGGCGTAATTTCCTTCCACGTTCCGCCCCTCCGTGAGCGCCGCCCCGACATCCCGCTCCTCGCCCGCCACTTCCTGGAGTTGAGGCGCCCGACCGAATCGGCCCTGGTCTCGATCACCCAGCCGGCCATGGAGGCACTGCTCCGCTACAACTGGCCCGGCAATGTGCGCCAGCTCCGCAACGAGATCGAGCGCGCGCTGGTGCACGTGCAGAGCGAACCGGCCCCAACGATCGACCTCGGCATTCTCCTGGACACCATCGTGGATGGGGCGAAGCAAACCCGATCGCCGCAGGCGCACGGGGACGCCCCGGACGCCATTCTGGAACCTGATCAGACGCTGAGCGACGTGCTGTCCCGCACCGAGAAGGCGGTGATCGAGCGCGTGCTCCAGGCCTGCGACGGTCAGGTGACAGCCTCGGCCGACGTGCTTGGCCTCAGCCGGCAAGGCCTTTACAAGAAGATGAAGCGCCTCGACATCGACGCATCGGCGTTCCAGTCCTCCTCCGAACCGGCTCCCACGACCTGAACCCTTTCGGACATCCCTCTCGCCATCCGTTCCAGCTCATGGCTACGGACACATCTTCCCCTTCCGACAGCCGTCAGGACTCCCAGATCTCCGCCGACGTCCAGCTGGATCACGCCTCGGTGATGACGACGGATCTCGATGAGGCCATCTCCTTCTACGTCGACCTCATCGGGCTGTCGCTCCGGACCGTCGAGGACGACCCCGTTCGGGACGGGCGGGAACGGGCCATGCTGACCGACGCACAGGACCAGGACGTGATTGAGCTCATCGAGATGGAGGAGATGCAGCACCCGTCGGTACCGGGGCGTGGAGCCATCCATCACCTCGGCTTTTCCCTGTCCTCCCGCGAGTGGCACTCGCTCCGGTCCCGGTTCGACGCGGCCGACCATCCGTACGAGGAGACGAAGGGGCGGTTGTTTGCTCGGGACGCGGATGGCCTCGTGCTCGAGATCGAGAAGGAGTAGGAACGGTCGCGGTCGCCGACGGAGGAGGCAAGGTTCGTACTGCATAACTTGTGCGCCGCGGTGCGGATTTCGTAGCCGTGGGCCTCTACGGCCCACACGCACACGCAAGACTGCTGCTCTCCTACTCCCCCTCCGTATCCGGGCCACTGTCGGGCGTCCGCACCGTATCAGTCAGCTCGTTCTCGTCGTCGGGGCGGACGTCCACGCCCTTCCGTTCCAGCAGGCGCCCACACATCTCGACCGCCTCCACGAGGCCCTCTGTAAGGTTGTCGTTCTGAATGCCCCGGCGGATGCGGGCCACCACCTCGGCCCAGTCGTCGGGCTCGACCTGCTGATTGATGCCGGTATCCCCAAGCACCTCGATCCGGTGCTCGCGTAGGGACACGAAGAGCAGGATGCCAGTCCGGTTACGGGTGTCGAACACCTCCTCCTCCACGAACGCCTGGAGGGCCCGCCGGTGCACCGTCTCGTCGAGGCGCTCACGTCCTGCCAACAGTCGCTGGAGGGGATAAACGTACTGGGCGAGGAGCGCCCCCACGGTTCCCGCCACGAGCACCGACAGCGCGACGCCCCACGGCGCAAAGAGCCACCCAAGGCCCCATCCCTCGTAGAATCGCAGTGTCAGCAACACCGCCAGGAGCGTCAGGAGAATTGCCGCTCCGGCGCCCCGCCACACCGCGTCTTCATAGTCGTCGCTCCGGGGCACTACGACCGGTACAATCTCGCCGGCCGTTCGCTCTTCCGCCCGGCCCACCGCATCCCGGATGCGGTCCAGATCGAGGCGGTCAATCATCGTGTTCATCGCGCTGGACGGGGTCGTTGATGGAATTGTGCGTGGGCTCTCAACGGAGGCCTGTGCCCGGAACGGGTTGAGAGTAGCGCCACTCGGGGACGGCGCGGCCTCTTCTTCCTCACGACTCAGCGCCGGACGGACGCGCCCCTTCGGACGACGCCCCTCCCTCTCGTTTCCTGATGACCTTCAGCGCCCGCTCCGCATGCTGATAGAAGGGCGACCCGTCCTCGGCGTACCGCTGCACCATCCTGAACTGCCGCTCGGCCTGGTCCAGCCGATTGATTTGCAGGAGCGCGATGCCCTTCTGGAGCCGGGCCGGGACGAAGGTGGAGTCCTCGTCGAGTACGGCGTTGATGGCCTTGATGCCCTGCATCGGACTGTTCGTGAGTAGGTAGGCCTCTCCCATCCGGGTGCGAGCATCGAGGTCGTTGGGGCGTTCTTCCGCAACAGCGGCGTAGGCTTCCGCCGCGTGGCGAGCAACCTGGGTGAGCTGCTTCCGCTGTCTCTGCTGTTGGAGCTTCTGCATCCAGCGGTACAGGAGATCAGCGGCGCGGCGGCGCGCATCGGCCGCGCCAGTGGTCTCTGCGATCGTTTTCTGCACGACGGCCGCCCGGCCTGGGTGTCCCGCGCCAATGAGCAGATTGACCAGCTCGGCCTGCAGCCGGCGCCCCTCCTCCCCCGAGGCTCGCTCGATACGGGTTCGGAGGGAGTCGACTTGTCCGGCGATGGAGCTGGAGAGCGTGTCCCCCGCCTGGTCGAGGAGCGTCTGAAGGTCCGTCGGCGCCGTCCTTCCCTCCTCTTGGTCGGGCGCACTTCTCGGCTGCTGTCCTCCTGAGGTCTGGCCCGACGACGCTCCGCTCCCGCCCGCCTCTGCCCGCGCAGGGGGACCATCTGGCGAGGCATCCCCTCCCCACTCGTACTGGCTGCTCCACTGCGTCACGAAGAACAGGCCGAGCACGACTGCGAGTGCGCTCCCAACGACCAGCATGATTTGACGCCCCATGGCCACCTGCTCGTCGGCCTCCTGCTCTTCGGTGTCCCGCTCCTCGGGAGTGTCCGTAGATTCTGTGTCAGTCGGTGCCGCAGAAGACGGGCTCTTGGGAAGGTCTGCACTTACGGGGCGCGTGCCGGGCGGGGCTGTGTCCGACGTGTCGGCCGGAGCTGGATCCGGCGTGTCGGCTGGCGCCGCGCCCGAGAGGTCCTGAAGCCTCTCGCCACAGCGGCTGCAGTACCGGGCGCCGGGCGGGTTTTCCCATCCGCACTGGTTACAAAAGACCGTCGGCGCTTCGTCGGTGCTCTCTTCCGGGTCCGGGGTCAGTTCCTCTTCGGCTGGCACGGACCCGCCCGGCGCGGTCGCATCCTCATCCGGCTCGCCCGACGCCTCGACGGGCTCCTCCACGGGCGTCCCACATAGATCACACCGATCGGCCTCGGGGGGGACGCGGGCCCCACACGACGGACAGGTTCGAGAGTCATCAGTCATGGCAGCACGGAGGACAGTAAGCAGGGACGAGGGAGAAAAGCGTTCTCACCACTCATTCGGACTCGTCTGACTTATGAGCGTCGTCCACGGCCTCGCTCATCTTATCGGACGGACGGAAGACCGGCTTGTATCGAGCCTCAATCTCGACCGGTTCGTTGGTCTGGGGATTTCGCCCCGTTCGGGGAGCTCTGTGCTGAACCTCGAAGACCCCAAACCCCCGGAGCTCGATGCGCTTGCCCTCCTTCATTGCGTGCTGGACCGCGGTCATGAAGCCCTCTACGACGGCCCGGGTTTCGATTTTGGTGAGGCCCGTCCCATCGGCGATCTGATCGATGAGGTCTGCTTTGGTCATGGACATGGGGAAACCGGGAGGTGTGTGTCGTGAAGAATGATTTCAGCATTGGGTGTCGGCGAACGGCGCTGTCCAATTCGTGATTCGGAAAGCACCGAGAATCTTCCCTTTCGTTGACGCGAACAGAAACATTCAGGACGTTGCGCAGAAGGATAGACTCGATGTCAATCATCCCCACCTCTCGTCTTCGTTCCATCACTCCTCCCTCCGATGACCGTCCGCCTCGCCCCTCTCCTCGCCGCTGCGCTCCTGTGCGTGCCCGACGCCCTCGGCCAGTCGCCGAGTCAATGGCAGCAGCACGTGGACTACGACATGGACATTCGCCTGAACACCGAAACGCACCGTGTGGACGGGCACCAGCGGCTCACTTACACCAACAACTCACCGGACACGCTCCACACGGTCTACTACCACCTCTACTTCAATGCCTTCCACCCCGAGTCCATGTTTGCGGAGCGGAACCGGCAGCTTCCCGATCCGGACGGCCGCACCGTGCCGCGCATTTTCAACCTGTCGCCGGACGAGCAAGGCTGGCAAAAGGTCGAGTCGCTCACGCAGGACGGCGAGGCAGTCTCTTACGAGATCAACGATACCGTCATGCGGGTCGATCTCGCTGATCCCATCCTGCCGGGCGAGTCCACCACGTTCGTTATGAACTACCGCTCGCAGGTGCCGCTCCAGACCCGGCGAAGCGGGCGCGACAGCCGGGGCGACAGTATCGATTACAGCATGACGCAGTGGTACCCCAAGATGGCCGAATACGACGAGCGGGGCTGGCACGCCAATTTCTACGTCAACCGCGAGTACTACGCGCCCTACGGCGAGTTCGACGTCGAGATCACCCTCCCCGCCAAATACACGATCGGGGCGACGGGCGTCCTCCAGAACCCCGAGGAGATCGGGCACGGCTACGACATTGAGGGCGACGGCACCTGGAAACCCTCGGACGGCCTGCCGGACGCCGACTCGCTCACGTGGCACTTCCGGGCGGAGAACGTTCACAACTTCGCGTGGTCGGCCGATCCGGACTACGTCCACGACAAGGTGACGGCGGACGGCACCACCCACCACATCCTCTACAAGCCGGAGGTGGCCAAACAGTGGCGCCCCCTGAAGGAGGACATGCCCGAACTCACGGCGTTCTTCAACCAGGAGTACGGCGACTACGCGTACCCGCAGATGACGGTGGCGCAGGGCGGCGACGGCGGGATGGAGTACCCGATGTTTACGGTCGTCAGTAGCTACGACGGCCCGGCGTTCGAAGCGAAAAGCAGCTACCCATCGATCCTCGGCACCACCGTCCATGAGTTTGCGCACATGTGGTACTACTCGGCCCTGGGCACAAACGAGGCCGACTACGCCTGGATGGACGAGGGCTTTACTACGTACGCCACGGAGGAGGGCGAGGCGCACCTCATGGACCGCCCCGCCGACCATACCGGCGACCGGCGCGCGGTGGTGACCATGCATAAGCTGGGGCTGGCCGAACCTTTCAGCACGCCCGCCGACTGGTTCCAGACCAACCTGGCCTACGGCATCTCGTCCTACCCCGGCGGCGCAATGCTCGTGGACATGATGGGCTACGTGATCGGCGACGAGCAGCGGGACCAGTGGCTTAAGCGTTACTTCCGCGAGCGCAAGGGCATGCATCCCGATCCGTTCGACATTGAGCTGTTTGCCGAGCAGGAGAGCGGTCTCATGCTGGACTGGTACTTCGCCCAGTTCACCCGCTCGACTCGCACGGTGGACGACGCCATCGCGGGCCTCGAGCAACGGCGAACGGGGGACGGCGTGGAGGTCGATCTCACGCTGGAGCGCGAGGGCTCCATCCGGATGCCCCAGGACGTGAAGCTGACCCTGACGGACGGCTCTACGCAGTGGCTCAACGTGCCCCTCGCGTCGATGCACGGCCACAAGCCGGTGCCCGACGACTGGATCGTGACCGAGCCCTGGCCCTGGGTGGCGCCGAAAAAGACGTTCACGGTGACGGTGCCCAGCCGCGTGGAGAAGGCGGTGATCGACCCCAACGGCGAGACGCCGGACCTGAACCGGCTCAACAATTCGACCACCCTGCCGCTTGAGACCCGCTTCCTCCGCGCCCCGCAGTCGCGCTGGTCGCACTACGAACTGGGCGTGCGGCCGCTGGCGGGGTACGCGCACGACTTCGGCTTCGGGGGCGGCGTGCAGGTGCGTGGGCAGTACTTTCGGGGCGAGCGTCGGCTCCGCGGCACGGTCACCCTCTGGCCCGAAGTGCTCTTCTCCGGCGGAGACGATCCCACGTTGATGGAGGGCCCAGGTACCCTTCCCGGCCCCGGGCCTCCCCCCGATACGGACACAGGTTCCTGGTTCGACGGCCTCGATTACGAGGTGCGCTACGAGCATCCCTTTGCTCCATTTGGCGCCCGGGCCACGGTCGAACTTTCGGCCGCCAAGCATCTCGGCGTGCTCGAAAACCGGGTTTCCTTTCAGAAGCCGCTCCGTTCGGCGCTTGCCGACACCAACGAGCGCCTACGATTCTCTCTAGTCCAGCAACTCAATCCGAGTGATCGGGCATTTGGGCTCCACACCTCGGGCTTCGTATGTTCGCTGCCTCAAAACGGCGGTTCCTGTTCCCCCGTACTCACCAATCCATGGGGCCAATCCCACACAGTCTCGGCCCGCCTCGACTATGCGCTCGCAAACGGGGGAGACCGAATAGAGGCCTCTGCCGAACTCGGGGGGGCGCTGCGTGGATTCGGCAGTAATAGAGGAATAGGACCAGAACGCTTCAGCCCCTTCGACCAAGCTTCTCGTCTCTCGTTGACCGCCCAGAAGACTGCGGATTTCGGAGCCTTGACTGGCCGGGCAGATTTTCAGTTTGGCCTCGGCGCCGACGGGCTACTCCCCCATAAGCGCTTCGTGCTGGGCGGGCGATCTCTTGAGCGCCAGTGGCGAAACGACACCTACCGTCAAGCAAGCGCGGCGTTCGAACAGCCAGTGTCGGAGGGTCACCTCGTCGGGTTCGGCCCGGCAGGTCCCGTGGCGTATCTTCGGTCCGGGCGGCTCGGGCGCACAGGTGAGAACATTGTGGCCGGGCGCCTCTCACTCGGCGGCGCGCCCTTCCCCGGCGTGAATGCCCTCTCTCCCCTGCGCCTGTCTGTGTTCTCGGGGATCGGTACCGCGTGGAGTGAGGGGGCCTTCCTGTCCGGCTTCGACGCCGATGATCTGAAGGCCGACGCCGGATTCGGCGCACGCTACAGCATCTCCGAGATTCCGCATCTTGACCGCTGGACCGCGCAGTCGGACGTCCTTCAAGGGCTCGACGTGGTGGCGAAGTTCCCCGTCTGGGCCAGCGACCCACTTCTGATCGAGGACAGCACGGATGAGTTTGAGTTTCGCTGGCTCATCGGGGTCGAGCTCTGATAGGCATGGACGTGAGGACGCACGGAGGTATAGAAGTACTACCCCCCTCCACACTTCCAAACCTCCATCCCTCCACACCTACCCGCCTCCGGACTCCCGCATCTCGCGCTGGCGCATCGGCATCGCGTCGATGGCGTCGAAGATGGAGCGCGCAGTGACGGGCTCCGCGTCGCGGCGCTTCTCGGTGCCGTCCTTCCCCACGAGGACGACCCGAAACGCGTCCGGCGCCACGTCGAACCGAGTGCGGAGCCGCCGGGCCGCACCCTCGGTGAGCGGCCGGGAATCGGCCCCGGGCACGGTCCGGTGTCTCCCCTGGTCGGGTCTCGTCACCGTCAACAACAGAAGGTCGCGGTCCCGGAACCCCGCGTCGTGTCCCTCAAAGGCCGACGCCTGCTGCGCCAGGGCGTCGCTGGTGTCGGACGGTGCAAACACGAAGAGCAAGCGGTGCTCCCACTGATGTTCTTCGAGGCGAAAATCGACGGAGTCAGCGGGCGGAGTGGCCATCGCAACGGTGGGCAGCAGCATCAGAACGAGGACAAGGAGGAATCGAGGCATGGGAGCGCGCCGCGGATCGGGAGTACGGGGAAGTTTCTAGGCGGCAGACGGCCGTCGGCGGACCGCCGAATGGATGCGGGAATTGCACAGGGCTTGCAGTTTATGAAAAATACCTCCAACCCGGCCCGTCGATTCAGCCTTCGTGCAACAGTGCCGTAAGAACCCATTCGTCAGCGTCCGGTCGGTTGCTCCGTCTCCGTGTTCGAGCGCGACGCTTCTGGGTCCGCGTCCTCGAAGCGCGACGGAGCGAAAAGGTCGAGGGCCTCGGGTCGCCGCGCGCTTCCCGCGAGATCGGCCAGGAGCCGTCCCATCCGGAACCCGTAGCCCATCCCGTGCCCCGTAAAGCCGGTCGCGAAGAGGCCTTCGGGGTGTCCGGGCACGCGTCCCACCACGGGCCGCCCGTCCGGCGAAAAGCCCATTGTGCCGCTCCACCGCTGCTCAATGGAGAGCGGCTGGGTCCAGGGAAAGTGGGTGTGCAGGTACCGCTCGATGGTGGCCTGTACCGCTGGGGTGGTCGCGTCCACACCCGTTTCCTCGGCGTCCCGATGCTGGTGGCGACCGCCGCCCGCGAGCACGCGCCCGTCCTCCAGCTGCCGCACGTAGAACCCGCCGTGGTGGGAATAGACCGGGACCGGGATGCGGGCCGTGTCGGTGGGCGCCGTCGCCAGCATCTGAGCACGGACGGGCCGGACGAAGGCCGAGGTGGCCGGCACGAGGTCCGGCAGCGACGGTCCGAGGGCCAGCACGACGCGCTCGGTGCGGAAGC
>CAZMDV010000044.1:0-13016 GCA_964564875.1 uncultured Salinivenus sp. | reverse complement strand
GTTGTGGTAGGAGGCGTCCCGCTCCTTGAAGCCGAGGGAGCGGTAGAGCCGCCGGGCGGCCGTCATAAAGGCCACCGTGTCGAGCCGCATCACGTCGTGGCCCAGCCCTCGCGCTTCCTCAACGGTGGCCGTGGCGAGCGCTCGCTCAGTGCCCTGGTTCCGGAAGTTGGGGTCCACGCAGAGGCGTTTCAGTTCGCAGGCGCCCTCATCGTCAAGCGGTTGCACGGCCACAACACCCACCGTCTCGCCCTCCCTCCACCAGGAGAAAGAGTGCCATCAGGGGGCGTACGGACCCGGCGGGGCCTCCATCTCGGCCTAAGAGTCCTGAAAGTCGAGGGCGAAGTCCAGGCTCTCAGCGTACGCCCGAAGCAAGCCCCGAGCCGCGTCGAGATCGGTGTCGGTTTCTGTGCGGCGGATTTCAGGCATTGCGGCGAACGGTTGCCGATGGCTTGTTGCTAGGCTTCGAAGGGAGGAGTGCGTCGGCAAGGAGCGTGATGCGCGAAACGTGATGCGTGAGGAGAGGACAACGAGACTCACGTTTCACTCCTCACGAATCACGTCTCCCGAATTAGTCGCTGCGTGATGGCGTCGGTGAGGAGGCGACCGCGGTCTGTAAGCCGGACGCGACCCGGATCGTCGTGGACCAGGCTTTCCGTCGCGAGACGATCCAGCGTCGACGCCTGCCGGGCACGGAGGGGAAAGTCGTACTGGTTCGCGAGAAGATTCAGGTCCAGGCCCGCACTCGTGCGCAGGCGAAGGAGAACGTACTCGCGGGCGAGGGCAGTACGGTCGAGCGTCTCCCGGTGCGCCACCGGGGGCTCGCCGTTGCGCAAGCGCGTCACATACGCCTCCTCATCCGTCACGTTCGACCATCGCTCCGCCGTCGAGGGATCGGTGCGGTCGGGCCACCAGAAGCTCTCTGCCCCCGGCCCCAGCCCGAGATAGTTGCTGTGGGCGTAGACGTGCTCCTGGTAGCGGGAGCGGTGCCCGGGCCGCGCGAAGTGGGTGAGTTCGTACGGCTCGTAGCCCTTGGCTTTGAGGAACGTCATGGCGAAGGCAAACCGATCGGTCTGCTCCGCATCGTCACGCTGAAAAGTGTCACCAGGATCCTGTTCGTGAAGAGTCACGTGCGGGAGTCTCAGGTCCACGGTCCGCTGCAGACTGGTCTTCCAGGTCGGCAACGACTGGTCGGGGCCGCCAAACATGAGGTCGACGGACATGCTCTCAAACCCTATCACTCGCGTTTGGCGGATCGTTTGCTCCAACTGCTCCACGGAGTAAGTCCTCTCCGTAGCCCGCAGTTCCCCACCGACGAACGACCGGCCTTCGATGTTCAGTCGCGTGATGCCGAGCCGGTGGAGGGCCTCTAGAAGGGCCGGCGATGCGTCGGAGGGATGAAGTTCAAGGGTTGCCTCCTCAATCGCAGTTGTCCCGAGGATCTGCCGGCAGCCGTCAATCAGTGTGCGAAGGGTGGAGGGAGGAAGGCGAGAAGGTCTGCCGCCCCCCACGTAGAGCGTTCGGATGGGTGCGTCGGTGAACGGCGGCCGGGCATACCCTTCCATCTCGCGGCGCACCGCCGTCGCAAATGCAGATGTGTCGACCAACCGATGGGGAACGTGCAGGTACAGGGCAGCCACGGATCAGGCGCGGGATGGGGCGGAATCTGGAGACATGGAGAGCGGGTCCTGCTCCTTCCAGCGGCGAATCTGAACGTGGTCCTTGATGACGTCCAGCGACTGTAGCACTACGGACTTGGCAAGCTGGTTGAGGCGCTGGTCGTACTTCGGGCTCATTAAAGCCTCCGCCGAGATCGATGTGACTTGCGTGATGGCCTGATCGTTCTCCAGCGAGCACACGTCGGTCACCATCCGGTCGACGACGTTGAAAACGATGTCGCTGATGGCATTTTCGAGGAGGGTAGCGACGGGCCGACCGATGCCGGGGAGCGCGGCGATGGTGCTGATTTCTCGGTTGCGAGTGACGGCGTCTTCGATAACCGAGTCGAGGTACTCGTGGAAGTCCTCCTGCTGGGTGTCGTACGCGACCGCCGTGGCTTCTTGCAGCCGATGCGTGACAGCTTCGATCAGGGCCTGCCGCTGCGGGGCGATGACCTCTTCGCCAATGCGCTGGGTAACCTCCTGGCTCGCCCGGATTTCGTTCTGCAGGCCCTCGATGATGCGGACCGTGACCCGATCACTAATTTCTTCGAGCACAATGTCGCGGTACTTCTCGAACGTTCTGTAGAAGTAGGTCTTGCGGAGGTCGAGGAGGCCGGTGCGCTGCAGCTTGGGGATCATGGCGATCAGGCGCAGCAGCCGCAGGGACCGGAGCGACCCAACGGGAATGCAGCCGAGGACGTCGTACCAGTGCACAAACGGGTAGAAGAACCAGCGGTGGTACCGCTGCCGGTAGATGGCCAGGCCCCAGCGCACGAGAATCTCCACCACGAAGACAGCCACGAACGCTAGGTCGTAGAGAATGAAGTGCTGGTGGATCGTCTGGTCGTACCACGTGTATATTGCAGGGGTATGAGACTGCATCTGAGCCTGGACGAAGGGACTGGCGAAGCCCCAGTCGACGATGATGAGGGCGAGGTTGACGACAATGAGAATCATCATCACCACGTCGATGATCAGGCCCAACTGCTCGCGGGTTGATCGATCGGCCATGGGAGGAAGATTGAGTTGGAGCTCATGAGTGAGAAGTTGGCGTGCGTCTCGTCGGCACCGATGGTGCGCCTTCTGGTCCGACGCAGGGCGGATGCCTCCGAACCGCACTCCTTTGGAATCTTTTTGGTCCTTCGTGCTCGACCTTCGCCAACTGCGCGACCAGTTGTCCGACTTCGAGGAGCATCAGGCCGACCGGCGGGATCGTTGGGGGGCGCAGCGGGGCCGGGCAAGCGCGTTGCTGAAGGCGTGCCACGAGCACTGGCAGGAGGTTGAGGAGGCTGTGGCGGCCGCCCAGCCGCGCCGCCTCGTGGCCAAGATGCGAGAGCCCCCCGCCGCGACCCACGCGGCTCCGGAGCGGCCGTCTCCTATCACCGTCGTCGCCACGGACGGATCCCAGATTTATCCCGACCGTCACGTTGAGCCTCCCTTCTTTCTGCTCAACGTAAGCCGGGTGGCGTTCCAGTACGGCACCACGGAGGACGCCTTCCTCGATTCCACTCCCTCGCTTCATTTCCGGGAACAGCTGTCCGCCCGCTTCGACGCGCCGCTCGACACCATTCCGGGCGAGCTGGTCTCGGCGCTGCGCGACGAGCTGGAGCTGAGTCAGCTTCTCGACGTCGCCACCATGGCCCGGATGCCGGACCGCCCCCTCGTGGCCCTGGCAGACGGCACCCTCATCCGGTGGATGATTCGGGGGATGGACAACGAGGCCCTCGAAAATGAGCTGATTGCCCGCTACACGGAGCACCTCGAGGGCTTTCGGGACGAAGGACTGGCCCTAGCGTCCTACGTGAGCATGCCGGCGAGCACCGAGGTCGTGAACCTGCTCCGGTTCGTGGGGGGCGACCTCGACGCGGCGCCGCCCTCGGTTCCGATCGACGCCGCCGACACGCCGCGTCTCGACGGGCTCCTGGATCGCCACGTCCTCGCCGCCGTCCTGGAGCCGGGCGAGCGGTCGGCGGTCTTTGGGTCGGCGTCGCACATCCAAGGAGAATACCCGACCGGGACGGACATCGCGTTTTTCTACCTGAGAGTGCCAGGGCCCAGCGGGGGGGAGCTCAGTCGGGTGGAGGTGCCGCGCTGGGTGGCCGACGATGCGCCGTCCCTCGATCGCGTCCACGCCACGGTCCTCCGGGAGTGCCAAAAGGGCGAGGGCTACCCGCTGGCGCTGTCGGAGGCACACGAGCGGGCAGTGGTGCGGGCCTCGGAGCGGGAGGCCTTCTTTCGGCTCATGGAGCGGCGGCTGCGTCGGGCTGGGCTGGATCCCACTGGCTCGCGGAAGCGACGCTCAAAGCAGCAACCGCGAGTCTGAGTGTGTGCGTTTGAATGCATGTGCGTGCGGGAATGATGGATGTTCCCGCCCACACAGCCAAGCGCGCCCACACGAATTGGCCACTCTGAACCGAAGATCACACACGCGAGTCCAGAGGCTTTTTCCTGAATGAGGCGAGCAACCACAATGAACGAAAACGCACTCGGCGAAGTTATCGAGGCCTCTACTCGGCAGTTTGTGGCGGAGGTGTACGAGGAGGCCGACGCGCCGGATTTTGGCGCCTGGGTGCGCGTGGAGCCCAACGGGACACCGACGCTGTTTGGGCTCGTGAGTCACGTCGAGACAGGGAGCTACGACACGAACCGACAGGCCGTGGCGCTGGGGCTCTCCCCCGAGGAGCGCGCCCAGGAGATGCCGATGGTCGACGAGCTGCTCCGCACCACCGTCCGCGCCCAGATGCTGGCGTGCCGCGGGCCCGACGGCAAAGTTCGGCAGACCCTCCCGCCCCAGCCGCCCGGCATCCACGATTTCGTGGCCCCCTGCACCGACGAGCAGGTGCGGACGCTCGGCGCGCCCTACGACTTTCTGCGGACCCTCGTGGAGCACCCCGACCCCGCCGTGCCGGTCGACGACCTCCTCGTGGCGGTGCTCCGTCGCATCTACGCGGCCCATGGCGGCGAGCAGGGCGGGCGCGAGCCGCTCGTGCGGGCGGGCCGTGCGCTCAGTCGGCTGCTGGACGACGACCACGAGCGGCTGCAGTCCATCCTCCGGCGCGTGCTGTAGCAAAGCGTATTGCGAGGTCGTAACTTTTGCGACACAGGGGCATTATATCTTGATCCCGCAGGTCCAACCCGTCCTCCTTCTCACTCCATGTCTGAATCTGCCTCGTCCGACGACGCGCCGTCCCGATTCGGGGTGGTCCGCGACGTGATTATCTTTCAGGCCAAGCTCTGGCTTGAAGGATTCAAAGATGTCGCACTGATGCCCCTATCGGCCGGCGCGGCCGCCATCGACTTCATTTTTGGGAGCTCTACACTGTACTCCGTGATGAAGCTCGGCGATCGGTTCGAGCGATGGGTGCACCTCTACGCCGCGCTGGACGACGAGTCCGCAGAGGAAGGACCAGAAAGCAATCTTCGTTCGCTTGATCGTCTGTTGAACGAGGCGGCGGACGGGATTGAGATTAACGCGACGAATGGTCGTTCGAAGGGCACCGACACTCCGCAGTCGAAATCCTGACTCGGAGAGCGCCTACGGCTGGGGTAGCCGGTCGGTGAGTCCGCGGAGAACTTCCATCACGGTGAGGGCGGCGAGTCGGGCCGTCCGGTCGTCCACGTCGACCCGCGGGTTCAGCTCCACGATGTCGACCGAGGTGACCCGAGGACACCGTCCGGCCCGGTAGGCGGCGTGGAGCCACAGGTCTTGATCGATCCCCCCGACGGCCGGGGCGCTCACCCCGGGCGCCTGCACCTGGTCCACCGCGTCGAGGTCGAACGTAACCATGGTGGGCCCGGAGAGCGCCTCGTATTGCTCCATAATAGTGCTGCGGGTGAGATCGTCGACCCACTCATAATTTCCGTCGTGATCGTCGATAAACTGGACGTGCGCGGCGGCGGTGCTGTGGGGCTGCAGCCCGGCGACCGCGTAGTGCTGGCAGTAACCGGATGGGTGCTCCAGGGCATGCCGGAAGGACGAGCCGGAATGTGGCTTCCCGTCGTCTGGCGGGCGCACGTCCGGGTGGGCGTCCCAATTGAGAATGGTCACGTCCGTGTCCGCCTCCGTGTACCCGAGAAAGTGGCCGTAGGCCGTTTCGTGCCCGCCGCCCAGCACAATCGGCACCGTGTCCCGCCGCAACTGGGGAGCTAACGCTTCTCCGAGGGCCGCCTGCCGGGTCGCCAGCGATTCGTTGCCGACGAGATTCCCCATGTCCTGGGTGTGACGGAGCAGGTGAAGAAAGGCCTCCCCGCGCCGAGTGTCCGGCGTCATGCCGTAGAGCCACTCGCGGAGCCGGTCGGGCGCCTCGGCCGCGCCGGGTCGCCCCCCGTTGCGCACGACGCCCTCGTCCACCGGAAAGCCGAGAAGAACGGCGGACAGGGGTTCAGGATCGTCGCCGAGGAGATGGCCGAGCCGCGGATCGTCCTCGGCTGTGTCTGGTGGAGAGATGTCAGGAGGCTGAAGGGTCGGCATCGTCTCCGTGGAGCGGCGAGAAAGAGGCGATCTGTTACTCCGGCCACCGCTCGCCCTGCACGTAGGTGGCGACTGCAGCATTCGGACGGAAATGGTAGAGCCAGTGGTTCAGGCTGGGGGCGTCGAGGAGCACGAAGTCGGCCTGCATGCCGGGGGCGAGGCTGCCGATCTGGTCGGACCGATTGAGGGCCGCGGCGGCGTGCCGGGAGGCGCCGGCCAGCGCCTGGGCGGGCGTCATGCGCTGCAGGGTGCAGGCCAGCGTCAGGGCAAGGGGGAGGTGGTAGCTGGGGGCGGTGCCCGGGTTGAAGTCGGTAGCGACGGCGAGGGGGACGCCTGCCTTTTGGATCGCAGCGACCGGAAGCGGGTCTTCATTGAGGTAGAGGGTCGCGAGGGGGAGGCTCACGGCCACCACTCCGGCCCCGGCCATCGCGGCGATTCCCTCTTCGGAGACGTGCTCCAGATGATCGGCGGAGGCGGCACCCACCGCCGCGGCGAGCGCGGCCCCGTCCGTGTCCGACAGCTGATCGGCGTGGAGCTTGGGCGTGAGGCCGTGCCGGCGGGCCGTCCGGAAGAGGCGACGCGCCTCGTCGGGGCGGAACGCGCTTTCTTCGACAAAGGCGTCACAGAACTCTGCCAGCCCCTCGGCCGCCACCGAGGGAATCAGCGCGTCGCGGAGCAGCTCCAGATACGCCGCGCGATCGGCGTCGTACTCGGGGGGCACGGTGTGGGCGCCGAGGAACGTGGGGACGATGCGCAGCGGATGGGTCTCCTGTAGGCGGCGGTAGACGCGGAGTTGCTTGAGCTCGTCGGCCACGGTAAGGCCGTAGCCGCTTTTCGCCTCGACCGTCGTCACGCCCAGCTGCGCCATCGCCCGCAGGAACGACTGGGAGCGACCGTACAGCTCGTCTTCGCTCGCCGCGCGGGTCTGGCGGACCGTCTCCAGGATGCCCCCGCCAGCCTCAACGATGTCCTGGTAGCTCGTGCCCCCCAGCCGCGTCGCAAACTCGCCGGCCCGCCAGCCGGCAAAGGCAAGGTGCGTGTGGCAGTCGATAAGCCCGGGAATGACGAGCGCCCCCTTCGCGTCGTGCGCCGGGAGGTCGGCGTACTGATCGGGGAGGGCATCCGCCGGGCCAGCCCAGTCAATGGTGTCGTCGGTCCAGGCGAGTGCCGCGTCCGCGATCGTCCGCAGGTCCGTCGCATCGGCCGCAGCGGAGGGGGGCGGCGGGGTGACGAGGAGATCGATGTTGGTGAGGATGGGCATCGGAACGGCGAAGCGTTAGAGGCGAAGGGGCCAGAACCAGAAAATCGACGCCTGTCCGTAGCGGGTCCATTGCGTATTTCGTGTTGCGCATCGATAGGACTCTTACGCAACACGCAGTACGCAATACACGCTACTCCCTAACCATCGGCAGGTCCATCCCGCGCTCCTCGGCGGTTTCGATGGCGTCCTCGTAGCCCGCGTCCGCGTGGCGCATGACCCCTGACCCCGGATCGTTGGTGAGGACGCGGTCGAGCCGGTCGTAGGCTTCTTCCGAACCGTCGGCAACGCACACCATGCCGCCGTGGATGGAGTACCCGATCCCGACCCCGCCGCCATGGTGGAGCGAGACCCAGCTCGCGCCGGAGGCCGTGTTGAGCAGGGCATTGAGGAGGGGCCAGTCGGCGATGGCGTCCGAGCCGTCCTTCATGCTCTCCGTCTCGCGGTTGGGGGAGGCCACCGAGCCGGTGTCCAGATGGTCGCGGCCGATGACGAGGGGCGCGTCCACCTTGTCGTTTTCGACGAGCCAGTTGAAGCGGGCACCCATCTCGGCCCGCTCGCCGTACTCGAGCCAGCAGATCCGCGCCGGGAGGCCCTGGAACTGCACCTTCTCGCGCGCCTGCTCAATCCAGCGGTGCAAGGACGGCTTGTTCGGAAAGGCATCGAGCACCGCGTCGTCGGTGACAGCGATGTCCTCGGGGTTGCCCGAGAGCGCGGCCCAGCGGAAGGGCCCCGAGCCGCGGCAGAAGAGGGGCCGGATGAACGCGGGGACAAAGCCCGGGAAGTCGAACGCCGCCTCCATGTCCCGGTGGTCAGCCACCTGCCCACGCAGGTTGTTGCCGTAGTCGAACGTGATGGCGCCCTTCTCCTGCATGTCGAGCATGGCCTCGACGTGCGTCTGCATCGAGTCGAGGACGGCCGTCTGGTAGTCCTCCGGATCCTTCTCGCGGAACTCATCGGCCTCCTCCACCGAGTAGCTCACCGGAATGTAGCCCTCGTGCAGGTCGTGGGCGGCGGTCTGATCGGTAAGCACGTCGGGCACCACGTCGCGTTGCACCAGCTCGGGCAGCACCTCGGCGATGTTGCCGACGAGCCCGACCGAGCGGGCCCGGTTCTCCGCCTTGGCGGCAAGGACGGTGTCTAGCGCCTCGTCGAGGTCCGTGCACATCTCGTCGCAGTAGCCGGTCTCCACCCGGCGCTCGATCCGCTCGGGGTTGACCTCGACCCCCAGGAACGCGCCCCCATTCATTGTGGCCGCGAGGGGCTGGGCGCCGCCCATCTCGCCGAGGCCGGCCGTTACCACGAGCCGCCCCTCCAGCGTGCCGTCGAAATGCTGGCGTGCACACTCGGCGAACGTCTCGAACGTGCCCTGCAGGATGCCCTGCGTGCCGATGTAGATCCAGGAGCCGGCCGTCATTTGGCCGTACATCGTGAGGCCCATCTTCTCCAACCGGCGAAACTCATCCCAGTTGGCCCAGCGGGGCACGAGGTGCGAGTTGGCGATCAAGACGCGCGGGGCCTGGGGGAAAGTGCGAAAAACCCCGACGGGCTTGCCGCTTTGGACAAGCAGGGTCTCATCGCTCTCCAGCCGTCGAAGCGTGTCGACGATCGCGTGGTAGCAGTCCCAGTTTCGGGCGGCCTTGCCGGTGCCGCCGTACACCACCAGTTCGTCTGGATTTTTGGCCACCTCCGGGTCGAGATTGTTCTTGAGCATCCGCAGGGCCCCCTCCTGCTCCCAGCCCTTGCACTGGCGGTCGGATCCGGTCGGTGCGCGGATTGGCGTTGGGGGGGTAGACATGGGCTAGGTAGGAACGGTTCAACGAGAGCGAGAAGGATGACGGCTCACCCTCAACAATCCCCGACGATCACGTCTCAGAGAATGATGCCGATTCGGAGAGGAACCACCAGGGTCGTCGTGTCCTCGCCAACGAGAAATCCGGGACTAAATTCAAAGAATACCGAGCTCTCTCTCAGCAGCCAGGCCCGACCCACTCCCACGTTAAATGTGGGTCCGCTCTCGGTGTCCGTGTCCCCGAACGGGACGAAGGCCCCTACGCCACCGAGCACGTAGGTCGTCTCGGCGTCCGCCGTCGAAAAGGACACGATGGCCGACACTTTCGGATCGAGGGCAAATGCAGCGTCGTCGCGCCCCCGAAAGATGAAGCCGGTCAGGCCGGAGCCCACGGCGAGCGATACGTCGGAATTTAGGGGCGTCGAGGCTCGGAAGTGGAGGCCCGGCCCCACGTTGTCGCTGGCCGTACTGCCGAGAACCTGGATGCCGACGCCAAATCGGGACTGCTGCTCCTGGGCCTGCACAGGGCCGGCGAGGCTAAGCATCAGTCCGAATACGAGCAGGAAGCACGAGAAGCGTCGCATGAAAATCAAGAAGCTTGTAGAATCAAGGGGGGAAGGGCATCGTAGCAGCCACTGTTTTGGGGCGAAAAGTTTCCATCGCGTCCCTCTGTGCGGGCGCCTGCCATTCGGAACGTACGTCTCTGAGTGGCAAGCGTCAACTGAACGATTCCGGCCGGGGGCTCAGCCCCGATCAGTTCCTGCCGTTCGTTACTCTCATGACCAAGCAGACGAGTTTGCCATGGCCCACCCCGCTCCGACCGAGACGGAGGCTCCGGTCTCCCCCTCCGACACGTGGGATCCCGAGGCGTTCGAGGCACCCGATTTCTACAATCTCGACGGGCTCCTGGCGGACGAGGCCAAAGTCATCCGAGACGATGTCCGGGGCTTTGTGACGGAGGAGGTCATGCCTATCATTGAGGGGCACGCCCAGCGGGCCGAGTTTCCGCGACACCTCATCCCGGCCTTCGCCGAGAAGGGATTACTCGGCCCGACGATCCCGCCCGAGCACGGCGGTGGGGGGAAGAGCAATGTCACCTACGGCCTGATGATGCAGGAGCTCGAACGAGGCGACTCGGGGCTCCGGTCGTTCTGCTCAGTGACGGGGTCCCTGGTGATGTATCCCATCTGGCGGTACGGCACCGAGGCGCAGAAAGAGCGCTGGCTGCCGGCACTGGCGAACGGCGACGCCGTCGGCTGCTTCGGGCTTACCGAGCCGGAGGTGGGGTCCAACCCGTCGGCCCTGCAGACCCGCGCCCGGCGCGATGGCGATACGTGGATCCTGAATGGCCACAAGCGGTGGTCTACGAACGCCACCATCGCCGACGTGGCCGTGATTTGGGCAAAAGATGAGGACGACGTGATTCGGGGCTTCCTGGTGGAGACGGACCGGGACGGCGTCGCGACCCCTCCTATCGACGACTCGTGGTCGCTGCGGACGGCCATCACCAGCGAGGTTGTACTCGACGCCGCGCGGGTGCCGGAGGCCCACCGTCTTCCCGCGGCGGAGGGGCTCGAGGCGCCGCTCTCCTGCCTCACCCAGGCCCGGTACGGCATCTGCTGGGGCACCATCGGGGCGGCCATGGCGTGCTACGACGCGGCCCGCCAGCACGCCCAGAACCGGGAGCAGTTTGGGCAGCCCATCGGGGGGTTTCAGCTCATGCAGGAGCGCCTCGTGGAGATGGTGCAGGAGATCACGAAGGCCCAGCTTCTGAACTGGCGCCTCGGCACCCTCAAGGATGCCGGCGACATGCGGCCCCAGCAGGTGTCCCTCGCCAAGCGCAACAACTGCGAGACGGCGCTGGAGGTTGCCCGGTCGGCGCGCCAGGTACTGGGGGGGAACGGGGTGACCAGCATGTATCCGGTCATGCGACACATGAACAATCTCGAGAGCGTGATCACCTACGAGGGCACCCACGAGGTGCACACGCTCATCGTGGGGGAGGACGTGACGGGGGAGAATGCGTTCACCTAACCCCATAATTCCGTCCCGAATCGTTCCGAAAGACGGGCGCCGTTCCTGGGGTGCACCCCTGCGGGCACTTCCTCCAGCCGACATCCGTCGGCTTCAGGGCGCAGATCGTGGGGAAATACCACGCTGAACGGCGGTAATCCCAGCCGTCGAGGCGAATGGACTCCGGATGGTGTTTCTCGTACCCGTCGGGAGCGGACGACATGGACGAGTGTTGGGGAAAGGACGGCTATCAGGAAGACACGTGACAGGCCTCAGTTCTAAGGTCCCAGAGGTCGTTCGTTGCCAATCGTTCAGGAGGAGGGGGTGGCTATGAAGAGGATTCGCCGGCATCCGAAGACAGACGCCAGCGGGGCATGGGAGCTGGATTCAGAAGTAGAGTCGTCCCGCTGGAACGAAACGCGTCTATCTGATCGTAGCCTCTAATCCATCTGTTTTCCTCGCCGGCCGTGGGGCTCATGTTCGGCTCCGATTCGCCGACCAAGGAGGTGCGACCCACTCGTCTCGATCCGCCGCCCGAGGTGTCGAATGGGGCGGTGCGCTCGGCGTTATCCGATCCGGGCAATCTTCGCACCGACGGCGAGCGGTGTCCCACGTGCCACGCCGCGATTCACGGCCGCTACTGTACTGTTTGCGGGGAGAAGCGACCGAGCATCCAACCGAGGACGGTGCTCGGCTTCCTGCGCGCCGCAGCGGCCCGTCTGCTTGACGCCGACAATCGCCTGTACCGGTCGCTGTGGATGCTCTTTGCCCGACCGGGGACGCTTACGACGGCGTATCTCAAGGGCCGACGTCGACCGTATTTGGGACCGCTCCAGCTCTTTGTGCTCGTAAACGCGGCGTTTTATCTGTTCGCGGCCTCTCCGATTGGCATCGACACGTTTCGCACCCCACTTCGCTACCACGTTACCTCGGATAACTTTTACCACAGAGCGACCGCGCAGCGCTGGGTGAGCGAAAAGATCGGTGCCCCCGAGGGATGGTCCTACGAGGCCGCTCAGGCCGCTGTAGACTCGCTGGAAAGAGCCGGGGCGGACTCCACGGCCTACGCCGAACTGCCGCCCCGCGCCTCGCAGGAGGCACTTCAGGCATTTCAAAGCTACGCCGATCAATTCGACCGTCAGGCCGAGTGGCTGTCCAAGTCCCTCGTGTTTCTCTGTATTCCGATGCTTGCCGGATGGTTGTGGCTGGCATATCCCTCTCGGTGGTGGGGCCCATCTCGACGAGGATTTCTTCCACATGTCGTTCAGGCCACCCACATCATGTGCATCGGTCTCTCTGTTTTGTCCTCTCTCTTTGTGTCGGCGCTGTTTCTGGATTTCGGGGGGCTGCTCCTCGGCACCGGTCCCGTAGATACGCCAGCTTGGCTCTACGAGTGGCAGCCGGCTGTGCTGTGGGTGCTCTACATCGCCCCTGCGCTGAAGCAGGTGCACGACTCGTCCTGGATGGGGGCTGGCCTGCGCGCCGCCGCGACGCCTTATGTCTTCCTGAAAATCCTCCTGGTGTACCGGGCGGTGTTGTTCTTTGTCGGGTTCTATACGGTCTGATTTGGAAACGGTAGGGGATTCTCCGGGCGAGTCGGCGTGGAAAGACGACCGTTTCGGGATGGACGCGGAATCGTCTTTGTTTGGGCGGGAGGTCGGAGCACAGAAAGAGAAACCCTGCCTGCACCGGTTGGGCCTGGTACAGGTGGGGCGAAGACCTGCCGAAGCGAGCTCAATAGGCGGCGCTCTCGGACGAAATTCCCGGCCCTTCCGTCAGCGCCGCCTGGGCCGCCGCCAGTCGGGCGATGGGCACGCGGAAGGG
>CAZMDV010000043.1:0-13019 GCA_964564875.1 uncultured Salinivenus sp. | reverse complement strand
CTTCTCGGAATCGAGAGCTTCTTCACCTTGTGAAACCGGCCGCTGTCCAGAACAAGAATGTTGTGGCCGGAGGGAAACGCCTCCGCAAATCGATCGAGAAAACGCTGGAAGCAGTCGCTATGGAGGCGCTCGTGCTCGGTGAAAAACCGCTGCCCGGCTTCCGGCCCGACCGCCCCGTAGAGGTAGAAGTACTCGCAGCCGGGCTTGGCCTCCTGCATCGGCTTCACGCCGGGGAGAGTGATTCGGTGCCTGGTGACGGGCATAAGCCCAAACCGGCACTCGTCCTGACAAAACAGGTGCACAGGCCGATTTGCCTTGGCCTTCAGACCCGAAAGACACCCGGGAGGCCCCTCCTGAAAATCTATTTGCTCCTGCCGGTTTTTTGGATGGGAGGGTCGAGGAGACCTCGGCTTGGGCTTAAGGTCGTACCGCACGATGCCGCATGCCGTCGAGTAGCAGAGATCGACGCCGTGCTCCTCGACAAGCCCTCATTGAATGTTCTTGTAGCTGCTTTGGGCTCTCCGGCTCGGCGAGCCGATCTTTCAGGGCCCCCATCACGCCGGGCGGAATCGACTCCGAGCCCGGCTCCGGACCCGGATCGCCGACTTCCCGAATCCTCTCGATCTCTCCTTCTTCGTACAGGAAAAGCCAACGGGCAACCGTGTGACGATGGACGCCCAACTGGCAGGCCGCCCCGCTTCGGCTTTCGGCCTTTCCGGTCTTTAGCGGAAGAAGCATCCAGAAACGGCGCCGGATCTGAGCATCTTTCTCTTTGTGGACGAGCCGTTCGAGCGTCCCGAACGATTCGGAAAAAAACGATCGTCTTCTGAGCTGGCGCCAGGACCACGAAGCCGAGTCGGTCAACACCCTCGTCTGCATGGAGGCCAGCGGCGATTTCGAGGAGGAGGTTGCGAGAATTCCTCGCGAGGCCGGCTACCAGGTGAGCGTCGTCAAACCGCGGCGTATCAACAGCCACGCTGACAGTCGGCTACAGCATCCGACCAACAGCCAACCGTTCAGCGCATTTCGTCGCCCGGTGGCTCGCACTCGGACAAGGACGGTGCCCCACATTGATCATCGCTGCGCTACTGAGCGGGCTACTCGGAGTCCAGAGGGGGGCGCTACGCTCCCGATCGGTGGATCTCCGTCGGAGAACGACTACACAACCACCGATGGAGGATTTACGGCAGATGTGACCCTGCGTGATGGATCGGGATACACGCCGCCTAACGGCTAGCCCGAGACCGACAACACTCCGATTGGCCGCTTCGACATTCAGGCCGATGCTTCGGGTGCGACGCTTGCAAGCGTGCTCGTTGGAGCTGGCGGCACGCTCAACACCCGAGGCGTGCTCACGCTCGAGCTCTGACACTCCGCCGACGACACCTTCGAGGTCTCCAGCAGGACTCGCTCCTTCGCGCACAAGAGTACTCCGTCGGCGATCCCGCGGATCCGTTCGCCGACCTCGATCTTTCCATTCCGGCGACGCAGGAGTTCGTGCTCGTCGCGATGGATTTGGACCACAATGCGACCGGCGACGTGCACGCTGCGCTGAGCGACTCGATGCGGTCCCTCTCCGGCGGCACCGTCACGAACGATCCGAGCGCGTTTCTCTGTCCCTCTCCGATGGCTCCGTAGCCCTGTCTGTTGAGATGACGGCATTCACGACCGCGATTCAGGACGGCAGCGCCGTGCTCACCTGGCAAACCGCCTCCGAACCCGGCAACGTCGACTTCCAAATCCAGTGCCGAGTTGGAGACCGGTCCCCCTGGCAACAGGTCGGCGTCGTCGAGAGCAATGCTGACGGCGGTACGAGCTCGACGCCACCCCGCTACCGCTTCGTCGACGCCGACGCGCCCGCAACCGCGGACGCGCTCGCCTGTCGCCCCCAGCAAATTGACCTGAACGGCAGCGCGAGCCACAGTGAGACGCGCACCGTGGCGCTCGGCGCCCCGGACGTACTTGCTCTGCGTGCGCCCTTCCCTACCCCGACGCGGGGGACGGTGACGCTGCGATATGCCTTACCGACAGCCGCAAACGTATTGATTGACTTCTTCGACGTGATGGGGCGTCACGTGGCCACCCTTCGAGACGACACCGAACCTTCGGGCCGCAACGAGGTGCAGTTCGCATCGTCCCGCCTCTTACTCCTTGCCCCTCGCTACTCGCCCTCTCCCTCATTCCTCCACTCGCCTACGCCTCCTCCATCTCTTTCACGGCGTCGGCAATTTCGGCGACCGCCTCCTTCGCGTCGCTGAAGAGCATCTTCGTGTTGTTCGCGTAGAAGAGCTCGTTTGGGACGCCGGAGTAGCCCGGGCTGAGGCTGCGCTTGATCATGACGACGGTGTCCGCCTCGTCGACGTTCAGGATGGGCATGCCGTAGATGGGACTGCCCTCGTCCTCCCGGGCCGCGGGATTGACCACGTCGTTGGCCCCCACCACGATGGCCAGGTCGGTCGTCGAGAACTCGGGATTGATGTCTTCCAGTTCGAAGAGCTTCTCGTAGGAGACGTCGGCCTCAGCCAGGAGCACATTCATGTGGCCCGGCATGCGTCCTGCCACCGGATGGATGGCGTATTTGACCTCGATGCCCTGCTCCTCGAGCAGATCGGCCAGCTCCCGCACCTCGTGCTGCGCCTGCGCCACCGCCAGTCCGTAGCCCGGCGCGATGACCACCTTTTGGGCGTAGCGGGCGAGGATGGCCGTGTCCTCCGGCGACGTCTCGTTGACCGTCTTGCCCTCTGGCACGTCGAGACCTGCGGCGGCGCCCTCGCCGCCGCCGAAGCCCCCAAGCATGACGTTGGCCAGAGACCGGTTCATCGCCTCGCACATGAGGACGGTCAGGATCATCCCCGCCGCGCCGACGAGGGTGCCGCTCACGATGAGAGCGGTATTGTCCAGCACGAATCCCGCGGCGGCGGCCGCGAGGCCGGAATACGAGTTGAGGAGCGACACGACCACCGGCATGTCGGCCCCGCCGATGGGAATGACCAGCAGGATGCCGAGCAGGAAGGCCGCGGCGCCAAGGCCAAGGGCCCCGAGAATCATGGGCCGGGCGAGCGCGGGGAAGCCCTCGGCGTACGCAACCATGACGCCAAAGGCGACACCGGCCCCAGTTAGAAGGAGCCCCGTCAGTACCCGCAGGCCCGGAAACGAAATGGGATTGCCTGTAATCCAGCCGCTCAGCTTGCCGTTGGCGACGATGCTCCCCGAAAAGGTGATGGTCCCAATCAGGATTGAGAGCGCAATCGGGAGGGCCGCTACGACGTCGAACCCGGCGGCGTCGACCAGACGGGCCTCCCCTACGTACTGCGACACCTCTGCCCCCGCCACGAGCGCGGACGCGAGCCCCCCAAAGCCATTGAAGACGGCCACCAGTTCCGGCATGGCGGTCATCTCGACCGTGCGGGCCAGCACCACTCCAGTGAGCCCGCCCAGCGCGAGCCCGCCCAGAATCATGGGCCACGACAGGATTTCCTGCAAAAACAGGGTGGCCACGACGGCCACGAGCATGCCGAGCGAGGCGAGCCCGTTGCCCGTGCGGGCGGTGACGGGCGACTGCATGCGCTTGAGCCCGAAGATGAAGAGCACCGCCGAGAGCAGATAGGCAAGATCAATGATTGCAGTCTTCATGGGCAAAATCGGGCGAGAGAGAGTCTATCGGTAGTTGTAATCTTCCCATCGTATTTCGTATTGCGTATTCCGTTCGGATGGCTTCCGCTTCCGCAATACGAAATACGCAACACGCGATAAGCACACTCACTCCGCCGTGCCATTCGTTCGCGGCGCACCGGCAGACGCGCGCGACGCCTCCTTCTCGCCGAACATCTTCAGCATCCGGTCGGTGACGAGGAAGCCGCCGACGACGTTGATGGTGGCCACCACCAGCGCCCCGAACCCGATCCAGGTAGACCACGGACCCGTCGTCATGCCCGCCGCCACGAGGGCCCCGACGATGGTGATGCCGCTGATGGCGTTAGCGCCCGACATGAGCGGAGTGTGGAGGGTCTGGGGCACCTTGGTCAGCACCTCGGTGCCCACGAAGGCCGCGAGGACGAAAATGATGAGGTTGTTAAGCATGGCGTCTGGGACGGCAGGAGATCGGTTATCGAAAAGTGGGGGCTTTTGCTGTCGTAAATGCTGCCTGAAGAGAGGGAATAAAACGTGACGCGTGACTGTTCGCGGTAAGCACCTCACTCCCCACGTTCACGCTTCACTTCACACGCGTCGCGCTTCCCGATTCACGCAGCGCTTATCCCGCCTCTTCCTCCGCAGGCACCTCTTCGGAGTCCAGAAGACCCCGGACGCGCTCATTCTGAACCTCCCCGTCACGGGTGAGGCACGATTCCGCAAAGATCTGATCCTCGAAGTCCGGTATGAAGGTGCCGTCCTCCAGCCCCTCCTGAATCATAGCGACGATCGTCTTGGCGTAGAGCTCGCTCGCATGCACGGGCATCTGGGCGGGCAGGTTGGTGGGTCCCAGAATCTGAACGTCGTGCTCTACCACCTCCGCCCCGGTCTCCGTGAGGGCACAGTTGCCGCCGTTCGGGGCCGCGAGGTCCACGATCACCGAGCCAGGATCCATGGCCTGCACCGCGTCGTCGTTGATGAGCAGAGGCGCGGGCTGGCCCGGAATGAGGGCCGTCGAGATGACAACGGCCGCGTCGGCAATGTGCGGCTTCAGAAGCTCGGGCTGGCGCTCCTGCTTTTCCTTTTCGAGCTCCTCCGCGTAGCCGCTCTCGTCCTGGTCGGCCTCGATGTCGACCTCCAGTTCGACGAAGTCGGCCCCGAGGCTCTCCACCTCCTCGCGGGTGGGCTCGCGGATGTCGTAGCCAAAGACCTTGGCGCCGAGGCGCTTGGCGGTGGCAATGGCCTGAAGGCCCGCCACCCCCGCCCCGAGCACGAGCACCTCGGCCGGCCGAACGGTCCCGGCGGCCGTGGTAAGCAGCGGGAAAAACTTGGGGAGCCGCTCGGCCGCCAGGATGGCGGCCCGGTAGCCCCCAATTGAGCTCATCGCCGAGAGGGCGTCCAGCTTCTGCGCCCGCGAGATGCGGGGCACGAGCTCCATCGCCAGCGTCGTCGCGCCCCGCTCGGCCAGCGCCTCGGCCCGCGCGGGTGCTCCGAGCGGATCCATGAGGCCGATCAGGACTTGCCCATCGCCGAGCAGCGCCACCTCGTCGTCGGAGGGCGGCGCCACTTTCACGATGATGTCGGCCCCAAATGCGTCCGACCGGTCGACGACCGAGCACCCCGCCTCTTCGTAGTCAGCATCCTCGTGGTAGGCCCCACGCCCCGCACCCCCCTCGACGCGGACCTCAAGGTCGTCCACGGTCGCCAGCAGGCGGTCGGCTACGTCAGGGACCAGCGCGACACGGGCCTCGGCCGGTTCGGTTTCGCGGGGGACACCAATCGAAAGAGCCATAAGACGGAAGGAAAAGGCACAAAATGAGCGAGAGACGCGACCGAAGCCCTACCCGTGTGCGCGTTCGAATTCGTCCATGAACTCCACGAGTGCGTCGGCCCCAGCCTCAGGCATTGCGTTGTAGAGGGAGGCGCGGATGCCGCCCACCGTGCGGTGTCCCTTCAGACTGAGCAGCCCGCGCTGTTCGGCCTCCTTGAGAAAGACCGGCTCCAGGTCCGGGTCATGGAGGCGGAACGTCACGTTCATCATCGAGCGCGAGCCCGGCTCTACCGTGCCCCGGTAGAAGCTCGTCTCGTCGATCTTGTCGTACACCTTGCCCGCCTTCCGCTTGTTGATGGCGTGAATGGCATCGATTCCACCCTGATTGCGGAGCCAGCGGCCCACCTTTTCGACCATGTAGATGGGAAAGACAGGTGGCGTGTTGAAACGGCGCTCCACGTGGGTGCCGTAGTCCAGCATCGTGGGGAGCGGGTCCTTCTTACGCTCCAGAAAGTCCTCATGCACAAGCACCACGGTCACCCCTGCGGGACCAATGTTCTTCTGCGCCCCGGCGTAGACGAGCCCGTATCCTTCTAGGTCCATGGGACGGCTCAGAAACTCGCTCGATGCGTCGGTCACCACCGGTACGTCGAGCACCGGATCGTCCGTCATCTGGTTTCCGTTGACGGTCTCGTTGGTCGTGATGTGGACGTAGGACGCATCCGGGTCAAGATCCCAGTCCTCCACGTCCGGCACGTACGAGAAGTCATTCGCCTCGCTGGAGGCCGCGATGTTCACACCGCCCACTCGCCGGGCCTCTTTCACGGCCTTGGTGCCCCACCGGCCTGTCACCACGTAGTCGGCCACGCCGTCCTCGGGCAGGAAGTTGAGCGGTACCTGGTAGAACTGCATCGAGGCGCCGCCCTGCAGGAAGAGGATGTGCCAGTCGTCGTCGAGGTCGAGCAGGGCGCGGAGGTGCTCGCGGGCTGACTCTTCGATCTTGTCGTAGGCGGGGGAGCGATGGCTGATCTCCATGACCGACGCCCCGACGTGGTTGTACACCGGCAGCTCGTCTTTCGCCTCCAGCAGGACCTCTTCGGGGAGCGTGGCGGGGCCGGCCGAGAAGTTGTACTGACGCTGGCTTCGATCAGCAGGCGTGACGGTATCGGGAGCAGGCATTCCGAACAATCGGTTCGGTTTTTCAGAAGCGAGTACGAGAATCGGAGTCGGGGTGCGCGTCCCCCGGCACACAGGGAGCTTCGGGGAGAGCCCTCGCCCATGGCCCAACACTAATGTAGGCAACGGAATCCTATCGTGCAACGACCGGCGGACGGCGTTGCCGCTGCCAAAGCGGCGGTCCACAGCAATGCCCCTGCATAGGACGACCATGCAGGGGCAAAGGACATGCTGTAAAGAGGACAACTCCGGGGCCCCGGAGTCATACGGTCGGGACTACGGCGTAACAATGTTGCCGTCGCCGCCGCCTGCGCCGCCGCCCGCCGGACCGCCTCCGGTCGAGCCGCTTCCCTCCGCCACGTCTACGACCTCAATGTCGAAGATGAGCTTGCGCCCCGCCAGCGGATGGTTGGCGTCGATGGTAACCGTGTCTTCGCCGAGGGCCGTGATTAGCACCGGGACGGTCTGGCCGTTTTCGAGGCGCAGCTGGAGCTGCTGCCCCACCTCCGGGTCTACCTCGCCGGGAATCTGGTCGCGATCCATCTCCATGACCATGTCTTCGCGGTGCTCGCCGTATGCCTGCTCTGGCTCGACCTCGGTCGTCTTCGAATCGCCCGGCTCCATGCCCGTTACGGCCTCCTCGAAGCCCGGGATAACGCGGTTCTCACCAATGGTGAAGCTGAGCGGTTCCCCGTCCTCCGAGGAGTCAAAAATGGTCCCGTCCTCTAACTTGCCGGTGTAATGGACTTGGACCTCGTCTCCTTCATTCGCTTGTGCCACGACGCTTTATGTGTCTGTTGTCAAGGGGTAATGATTGCGCTAACCAGTGCTGTGCAACGCGCCGCCGAAAATAGTGTTCGGCGATTTGTTCGGATCGTGTGTTCTTTACGTGCAAGGCACCTGGGACCGCCGCACTGTCCTGCCTCCATGCCGACGTCCACCCACCCTGCGGTTCCCTGTAATGTGCTCGCAGTGCGACGGACTCGTAAGGGAACAGATCGGCTGTAACGATGGCGTCGGGCCGCCCCGCACAAGGGACATTGTCACGGGACAGAAGGTTGTACTAGCACTCACTTTTTTCCGACCAGAAGCATTCCCCCTATGTCTACCCCTCTGTATCGAATCTCCGTTCTCATCATCGCCGGTCTCGCCCTGATCGCCGGCCCGGTCTCTGCCCAGCAGAGTGACATGGCCGACGAGCAGCCCGACCTCGTGGAGACGGCCGTGCAGGCCGACAACTTTGACACTCTCGTCCAGGCCTTGAAGGCCGCAGACCTCGCCAGTGCCCTGCAAGGAGAAGGCCCCTTCACGGTGTTCGCGCCCACGGACGATGCGTTCGCGGCCCTGCCGGACGGCCAGCTCGAGTCCCTCCTCCAGTCAGAGAACAAGGCACAGCTTCAGGCCATCCTGAAGTATCACGTCGTGAGTGGCAAAGCCATGGCGTCGGACGTCACCGGGTTGGACGCCGCCCCTACTCTTGAAGGACGGCCCCTTCAATTCCAGGTGGATGACGGTGCCGTAAGGCTGATGGGACAGAACACGGCGACCGTTGTGCAGGCCGACATTGAGGCTGCAAACGGCGTGATTCACGTGATCGATAGCGTCCTGCTTCCCCCGAAGGCCGAAGAAGAGGAGAACGAAGGATACTAGGTCTTGACTCCTTGTTTGGTTATTTGGATGTCCGAAGGGCGTGGCCTGCCGCCACGCCCTTTTTTGTTTGGGCACTCGTTCAGGAGACCGCCCTCGGGGCGTCCTCCTCACGCTCCCAATAGAGCCGCTCGACGACCACCATGTGCGGAAGGGTCATGATGGCAATCAGGATAAAGAGGAGCGCAATCATTTGATCCTCTAGCCCGAACGACTGCGTGGCGGCATAGAGCCCTGCCAGCCCCACGAAGGGGAGGGCGGTAAAGAGGAACGCCTGCCGGTAGAAATCGGCCACCGACATGGCCTCGCCGCGACGCCGAAAGAAGCGAAGGAGCTCCAGGATGTGCCCCAGCGAGTGCCAGCCCCCGAAGTACACCGAGAACGCGACGAGGGGATGGACGAGCCCAAATAAGGCCGCAAGCACGACAACATTGATCCCTTCTTGCCCCGTTGCCCAGTTCGCGCTTGGGTCCGCCCGCAGCGTGGCGAGCCCCAGGGCCACGACGTGCTGTGCGACAAGGCCCGCGAAGAGCGCGTTCGGCGCCGTTGCCACCAGCGGCCAGTCGAGCAGGTGGACGCCGCCGATGGCCTCGAAGATGGGATCGACGATGCCCGGAAAGGCTACGATGGGCAGCCCGAGGAGAAAGAGGCCGCGCGAGAGGTAAAGGATCCGTGCGGGGAGCGGGGGGAGTCGCCAGTACGCTAGGTCGGCCTGTCCGAAGTGGTACATGGTGATTCCCAGGAACAGGAAGAGGCTCCAGGCCGGCGCGACGAGCCAGAGCGCCCCGTAGAGCACCATCGCCGCCAGGTATCCCCCGTAGAATTTCGCCTGGTCGGCCCACGTCTGGTCAAGGTCCCACAGCCGGGCGGCCACGAGGTGATCGATGGCCCCGTGGGGCATGCCGGTGAGGGTGACGGCGACGAGCAACACGGTGAAGGCCCACGGCCCGAGAGACACATCGCCCCACGCCCCTACCCCGATGGTGACAAGGGTTATGGCGAGTACGCTCGCATAGATGCGTGGGGAGCGAATGGAGACCGGATCGGTCGTCTGCACGGAATCAGGGGACAGGTTTGGAGCACAACGATAAACTTAACGTAGGTACTGCGGCCATCGAGGTCCAGCCCCGATCGGTGGGGGTAGCCAGTTTCAACTGCATCCGTCCCACGCCCGCAGCATGGGCGGCCTCGACGTCGACAACATGCTATGGGCCTTCGCGAATCCGGTGACCGCATCTGGGCTGAACGGCACGTGGGCATATGGCGCTCCGAGTCATTCCCGAATTACAAAGCAGGAGGGCAGCGCGCGCTCTCGGTAGGGGTGCTCGTGAACCAGGGCCGGGGGTTTGGCGGCATCGTCGGGATTCTCCAGCAGCCGGATCCGAAACCCGAGTCGCGCCGAGGCGTCGCACCGGCCAATTCCCGATCCACGGCGACCCGCCGTCCCGGAACGTTTGCCCGCCGCACTTTCCGCGATCTCTCGGCCGCGTAACGTCTCCGTGGTGCCCTGCTGGCCGTACGAGAGTCGCTGGTGTTCACACCCCGGATTTCCGTCTCTGCCCCCGCACGGAGGATCGACGAGTGAAGGGGCCGACCCGACGGCTGTCTGGCCACGGGGGGCTCAGGTGTGACGATACTGGCAAAACTACGCCGAGCCGCACGGTGAAGGAAGGAAAATTGGAAGAATGGCGTTGGGACGCTTATCAAAGAGCTGTTTACTTTCAGGCTTCTTCCGCCCTTCTCCTCACTGATTCCCCTCCGGCCATGCCGTTCGACTCCCCGTCGCCCTCCTCCGAGCGTCCCCACGTCGTCATCGTGGGGGCCGGCTTCGCGGGCCTCGAGGCCGCCAAATCGCTGCGCGACGCACCGGTCCGCGTCACGCTCGTCGACCGCAACAACTACCACAAGTTCCAGCCCCTGCTCTACGAGGTGGCCATGGCGGGGCTGGAGCCAGACGACATCGCGCACAACGTGCGCAACATTTTTCAAGGGAACGAGACGGTCAACTTTCGGCTCGGCACCGTGGTGGGGATCGACACGACCCTCCAGCAGGTGCGACTGCACGGCAGCGAGCCACTCTCGTACGACCATCTGATTCTGGCTGCGGGGGCGGTCTCCACCGACTTCGGGATTCCGGGGGTAGAGGAGCACGCGTATCCACTCAAGAACGTGCCCGACGCCGTCAACCTGCGCAACCGCGTGCTCCGGCAGTTCGAGCGGTACGACCGCCAGCGCGAGGCGACCGGGGAGGGCGCCCTCACCTTCGTTATCGTGGGCGGCGGGCCCACGGGCGTGGAGATGGCGGGGGCGTTCGTGGAACTCTTCGATACGCTGAACGACGACTTTGCGGCGTTCGACACTCGCGAGCAGGCGCAGTGTATCCTCCTGGAGATGGAGGACCACCTGCTGCCCCCCTACAAGCGCTCACTGCAGGACTACACGCGGCAGGTTCTGGAAGGGCGGGGCGTGGACGTGCGGACCGGCACGGCGGTGGAGCGCGTGGAGGCCGACTGCGTCTATCTGAACGAGGGGCCCCTGATTCCTACGCAGACGCTCGTCTGGGCGGCGGGGGTGAAAGCGAGCCCGGTGGCCGACATGGTAGGCACAGACCAAGCCCGCGATGGGCGAGTGGTCGTGAACCCCGATCTCAGCGTGCCCGAGCATCCGACCGTGTACGCCGTGGGGGACATGGCGGCCATCGAGGGCGAGGACGGCTACGAGCCGCAACTCGCGCAGGTGGCCATTCAGAGCGGCCGCCACGCCGCGGAGCAAATTCAGCGCGATCTTCGGGAGGGAGTGCGGGAGCCGTTCGAGTACTGGGACCTGGGCCAGATGGCCACCATTGGGCGGAACGCGGCCGTCGCCGAGCTTGGTGGGGGCATCTCGTTCAAAGGCTTCATCGCCTGGTTTCTGTGGGTCGTCATCCACATCGCCAAGCTGGTGGGCTTCCGCAACCGGCTCAGCGCCCTCGTCAACTGGGCGTACAACTACTTCACGTACAACCGCAGCGCACGTCTCATCCTCGACGTCGTGCCCATCGCCGACGACGTGCCGATGGAGGTCGAAGAAGTGGACCAGCAGGTTAAAGAACGCCTGAAGACGGTGGAAACCCAGCCGCGGTAGTGCTCCTTTGAGGGGAGCGTAGTCCAGCCGGAAGCACTCCTGCCCCGGCGCCCTCGATCTGCACGTTTGGCTCCGCCCTATGCCCTACCGCGTCTCGTCCACGCTCTTCTGTGGAGGTCTCGTCCTCGTTCTCCTGATGGCTGGCTGTGGCGATGAGACGGGGCTTGACGTGGCCAAGGGTCGGTACCGACTCTTCGTAGAGGGCAGCCTCACGGACACGCTCACGGGCCCGTCCTTCGTCCGCGCCCAGCGCAACGGCCATGTCGGCATTGAGCTGGGGCCGCGCGACGGTCCTGGCCTATCGATCGAGCTCGCGTCGCCGCCGCGGCCCGACCCCGACGCGGACGGGTCCCTGATCCGATCACGGGTGCAGCCCGGGCGCTACGACGTGGTGGCGGCCTCGCTACTCAATGGGCCGCGGGCCGACAGCCTGACCGGGCTCCTGGCGTTTCTCTCGGTGAACGACGCCGAGTTCGAGGCGACGCAGGGACACCTCTTGGTGACGCACATTGGCGACGGGAGCGTGGGTGGCACGTTCGACATGAAGATGAAGGAGCGCACAAACGGTCCGCTCGGGGACCGATCAGTGCGGGTGACGGGTGTCCTGCGGGCGACGCCGCCGTAGCACTTGGCTCACAGTGACGGAGGCCTTGTCGGTGACGGATCGGTGAGGGAGAGAGGCGAACGGGAGCGTGTGAGAATGGGAATAGGGTCGGAGTGGTAGTTGACAAGGGGGTCCCAAGAACATCATCGCCGTCACCGCCCTGATTGCCTTCCCCCGTACAGACTGTCAATTTACCGAGTCGTAGGAGCCTCTGCCCAACCGAGTATCGCAGGGATCCTTCATACCGTTTTGATCTCACCGTGCCGCCCGAAGATAAATCGAGACTGGAGGACGGAAAAGAATCGTTCCCCCTGTAAGTCTAGAATCCCCAATGTCTTAACGTTATAGCGTTCGGCATATCAAAGCCATCCAAAACAGACATGTCGTTTCGGTGGACCGACACTTTCGCCACAAATCTGTATCACACGCAGACAGACCCGTTCGAATCGCGAATGCGGAGTTGCGAAGGGAGGAGCGGGCTGTCCCGCTGCACCTCTTCGGAACCCCGATCCATCAATTTAGAGACGGGTCCGCTCCAGGCGTCCTCCAACTGGTCGACGGGACCCCCAACGTTCCCACACGAGCGACGAGTACCTGACGAACCGACTTCTTCGTACCGCACCGCTGGTCTTCTTCGACCTGGAGACCACCGGGTCCAGCCCAACCGTGGCGGCCGAATCCGCGAAATGGTCGTGGTGGCCAACAGTGCGTCCGGCTCGACTGGCGCAGCGGTGCGGCCTCGCTTCGCGAGGTCGTCGTGGTCCGAAATACAGACGACTTCCGGGACGGACCGCTCAGATCGCCGTCGGTGCTCGTCGCTTCTCCTCGTTCCACTCTCGGCAACAGTTCGCCTTGAGGCGCCGCTTCGTGTTGACCGACCGCTCCGCCTGTCATGGACGGCCCGCCTGAACCCGACCAGTTCCTACGTGGGTTCGCACATGCGGAGATAGACCGTCCCATGTCCCGCTGGCGAGATCGAGCACGGCGACACCATTTCTCCGACCGCGGTCGACTAGGGGGCAACAGGGGCTCCCGCCTCCAGAGCAATTACCGGGGCCTGGGATTAGG
>CAZMDV010000042.1:0-13289 GCA_964564875.1 uncultured Salinivenus sp. | reverse complement strand
CAGACTCTTAAGCCGTTCTCGGCCCCTGTCGCACGCTTCAGGGCGAATCGAACACCCCATCGGGAATGTCCGTGTTCACGCGAACGTCCTTGACCACGATGGTCGTGGGCTCGCCCTTCATAATCTTCTGCATCCGATCAAACGACATGGGCATCTGTTCCTTCATCATCTCGCGCTGCGACTCCGGAAGGCTCTCTAACTGCTTCATCATCTTCTTCATCTGCTGGCGCTGTTCCTCGGACATGTCCATCTTCATCTGCATCGTCGTGCGCCAGGGCAGGGTAACGCCCCTCGTCGTGCGGTAGTCCTCAAAGTTCACTTCGACTTCTGTGGGCTTGCCGCCGCCTTCTTGCGGCGGCTGCACCGACGTGAGCCGCGTAGGGACGTACTGCTCCGCATCCACGTAATAGGTCATCTCCTGGGCGTTGCTCTCCATCTCCGAGGCATCCTCGACGCGAAGCACATAGCACTCGACGCCGTTCACCATCTCGGTGCCCATGTATGTTGCGTTCTGGGCAAGCTCTTCGTAGTTGGTCGGCTCCGAGGAAGTGGTTGTCGGGGCGTTGCCCATCGCGGAAAAGAGCGAACTCTCGCCTTCCGCCTTCACCTCTGTTTGCAGGGCCGGAGCCCCGTCCTCCATAACCTTGCGGTGGTACGAGGTGTACATGCTCGTCTCCACGACATAGTTGTCCACGCCGTCCAACTGCTCCTGGTAGCGGGCCTTCATTTGCTCCGCGATCGACTGAGCCGACTGCGCAGCCGCGGGGAACGACGTGAGAGCGAGAAGGCTAATGCTGAGAAGAAGGGCCACGGGAATGCTGAAGCGACGCATGGGAAAATGGGGTCGTTTGATGAAATGATGACGGGGGGTCTTCGTAAACCTACGTGAAATATTAGGCCTAGCCTAGACACCTTCAACCATACCTCAATGGGGCTGCTCCCTGGTGTGGGGCTGCTCCGTGGATCGAGCAACACCTCGCATTGCCGTGCCGACACTCGCCCAGACGATTTGATATGTCCGACCTCAACGCCGAACAGGAAATGAATCGTCTCCTCGCGGCAGGGGGGACGCCTCCGATCGACGAGGATCCTTTTGTGATCGAGGGGGGCCGCCTGTCGCCTGAGCGTATCGTGAGGCTACTCCGCCCGCACATGATGGAGCGGCGTCTGGAGCGCATTCGGACGGTGGTGGCCAGGCGGACCCGCACTGTGGTGCCGGTGGTGGAGGGGCTCGTCAATACCGGCAACGTAAGTGCCGTCATGCGGTCGGTCGAGGCACTGGGATACCAGGACATGCACGTCGTCCGGGGGCAACACGAGCGGTACAAGCACTCGCAGCGCACGGCCCAAGGGGCACAGCACTGGCTCGACGTGTGGCATTGGGACGCCCCAGGGGGCTGTGCGGCCCACCTCAAGGAGGCGGGCTACCGCCTCGTGGCCATGCACCTGCACGCCGACACGGTGCCGATCCGGGACCTCGACTTCACGACACCGACGGCGCTCGTCTTCGGCAACGAAGAGGCGGGCGTTACGGATGCGATGCTCGAGGAGGTGGACGCGGCATGCGAGGTGCCGCTGCCGGGCTTTACCGAGAGCTTCAATGTGTCGGTGGCGGCAGCCGTGGCCCTCTACCACGCCCAGCAGGATCGGCTCGACCGGCAGGGCTCCCACGCCGACCTCAGCGACGAGGCCCAGGATCGCCTCGTGGCGCGTTTCTGTCTCCGCAGTGTCAACAACGCCAAGCAGATCATCCGGCGGAAGCTAGGGGAGGAGTGAGAGGTTGAGGGTTTGAGGGTGTGAAAGTCTGGAGGTGTGGAGGTTTGGACATGTAGGGATTTGGAAGTGGAGATGCGTAGGGGGGAGCGGGAGCCGTGTCCGGGGCGAGAGGGAGCCAGGTGCATTCCTTCCGTCGTGGCCGGAGGAGCCACTCACTTCGACTCGGCTGCGTCTCCGTCCGGTGCACCGGCCAGAGAGTTGAGCTGGCGGCGGACGGGGGCATCGGCGTTCTGCCACTGGGCGGCCAGGGCCGACCGGGCTTCCTGGTAGATCTTGGGCTTGTCGGCCTGCGCGGCGGCCTGGGCCTTGCCCCAAAGGGCGAGGGCGCGTCCTGGATAGCGGTCGAGCGTGTTCTGGAACTGGGTGAGCGCGTCGGCCGGGCGGTCCAGCGACAGCAGCGCCTCGCCGTAGAGTTCAGGGGCGGGCTTCGGGGGGAAGGACGGGCCGTAGTCCAGGGGACGTTCGGCCTCCAGGGCGGCGGCTTTTTCGAGGTGTTTGAGGGAAGTGTCGGTTTCATTCGCCTTGAGCGCAATGAACCCCTTCAACTCCCGAACCTGAATGCGAAGCGCCTTCGAGTCGGCGTCCCCGAGCGCGGTCTCGGCCTTCGCGAGGGCCGACCGGGCAGTCGACCGGTCGCCACGATGGGCGGCGGCGAGGCCGCGGCCGGCGTGCAGCGTGACGGCGCCGCGTGTGTCGAGCGAGTCGGCGTCCACCGCCATCGCGGTCCGGTGATCGCCGAACTGGCCCCACCGCTGCGTCTCAACGACGTAGGCGACCGGCATGTACCACCGCATGGACGAGGCGTAGTCGGTCGTCACCTTCGGGTCCGTAGCGTGCGTCTGCGTGGTGTTGAGGACGGATCGCGCCTCTTCGTAGCGGCCCTGTTGCAGGCGGGCGTAATGGAGCCAGTGGAGGGCATGAAAGCCCCCGCCACTGAGCCCGGTGTTCTTTTCGTTCGCCTTGGTCTTCGCGGCCCCGTACGAGTCGACGTTTGACTGAGCGCCCCGCGACCACTGGCCGAGGGCGAAGAAGATGTGCGACGGCATGTGGAGGGCGTGCGTCGCGGCCGGGGCGATGTCGGCGTACACGCGAGCGGGCCGCAGGCCGAGCGGGGCGTGCACCGGATCGTCGTAGGCGTGGATCAGGTAGTGGGCCGCGCCGGGATGCTGAGGATTTTTATCGAACACCTCCTCCACGATCGCCGCGGCGCGCATGTAGGTCTCGAAGTCGCGCCCCTCATGCGCCGTGCCGAGGATGGCAAGGGCGTGGAAGGACTGTGCATTAAGGTCGTCCGGGTACTGCTCAGCGAGGTCCGCCATGGCGTCCTCGTACGCATCGTCCCGTTCCTCCTTGCTCATCGGATTGTCTTTCCCAACGCCATACAGGACGTGAAGCGTGCCGAGGTACGCCTTCTCGCGCTCGGTGGGGGCCTCCTTGAGTCGCGCCTCCGGGGTCGGGGCCAGGTCACGCAGGGCCTCAAGGCCCGCCTCGCGGTCCTGCTCCATCCAGATCGGATGGTTGTGCGTCATGGCCTCGCCCCAATGGGCCATCGCGAAGTCGGGGTCGATCTCTTGGGCCTTCCGAAAGGCCGCGCGGGCATCGTCGTACTCGAAGCTGTGTAGCATCAGAAGGCCGCGCAGGAACGGCGCCTGCGCCGCCTCGGCGCCCGAATTTTCGAACTCGGTCGAGCCGTACTCGGTCTCCTGAGCGTGGGCCGGGAGGGCGAGGAGAGTCAGGACGAGAAACAGGGCAAGCCCGCGGGTGAGGCGAAGCATGGCATATGGCCTTGGTGTAGGGGAAGCGGTGCGATCACTGCCAACATGCCTCTTCCTGAAAGGTTCTTGCTCGCTCGTGGGAAATGAGGAGGGGGGCGTGTGGAAGCGGGGAGATCACGAATTGGGACGTGACGGACTACCGCCACGCCGCAGCCTTCGCCACCCGTGCCCACGGCAGATCGTCGCGCGACGTGGCGACCCGGCCCACGTCGTCAACGAACCGCTCTGCGTCGTTGGGGGGGAAGGGAGCGATCAGGGCCGTCCGCTCAGTGGGTGTACGCGGCTTGGTCTCCCGTCCACAGGAGGTCCAGCTGGCTGGCGATTGCCTTTTCTTTGTGGGAACATTATTCTAGTCTTTCTAAAAGTATCGAGCACGAATTCGCTCACTTCTCACTGGTATTTCTTTGCATGCCATGGAGGGATACATTGCAGTGGCCATTTTTCTTGTCGTCTTCGGAGGCTACGTGGCCCTCGCAGTGGGCGTCGGGATCTACGCGTCCAATCGGGATTGGAGCTTCATCATCTTCTTTCTCCTGGCGCTCTTCAATCCGCTCCTGGCCTTTTTCGCGGTCGTGGTTTTGGATGCCGTGATGGGCGCGGCCGACGCCGACAGCCTCGCCGAGGGAGCCAAGGATTTGACGGACAAAGGGGAACGGGCCCTCCAACAGCAAGGCCCGAACGAGGAGGTCCCCGACTCGCCCGCCGGACGGACGTCCACAGACGTCTCCACCACACAACAATCTCCGGAGTCGCCGTCCGAAGCGGAGTCCTCTGTGGAAGAATCCTCTGTGGAAGAACCCTTTGTGGACGACCCCGTCGATCCGGACGACTCCTCCACGACGGAGGACGCGGCCGTCCCCGAAGAGCCGTTGCCTTCGGACGAGCCCTCCTCGACGGATGAGCCAGTGGCGCCACAGGAGTTGGCGTCTCTAGATGAGTCCTACGACGAGGAAACGAGTGGCCGAGAGGAGGAGGGAAAGGTGCGGTGTGACACCTGTTATAGTTTCGTCGATGAGTCCGCTTCTGAGTGTCCAGCCTGCGGGGCCGACCTGGGTTCGGGCGGCTTTTTCTGACGGGGACACTTGCAGTCTGTGACCTGCAGCGAGCGGGAATGGACGCCGGCCGAAGAGGGACGCCTGAACCCCACTCAAATTGAGGAAATCGAGGATAACGTGCGATTCGGCGGAGACGGCGCACCGCGAGCGGGCTGGGCGTGTGACCTTCTCGGTGCGTCGGGCGGCTCGAAGGAACAGACGCGCGCTGTTTCATTCGGTCCGCCTCTCCTGGGATGCACGTCCGCTGGTACGTTGCCCTCGCCCTGATGCTCCTCGCCGGCTGCTCGCATCTGCATCCGTGGGCGACCGATCGGGACATCGAAGGCTCTTACGATCAGGTGTTTCGGGCCACGCTGGAAACCCTTGAGGCGAGGGGGTTCCCGATCAAGGAAGTCAATCGCGATGAAGGGCGCATCGTCACCGGAAAACGGCCAGTGCGTGTGATTGAGGTGCGTCGGCGAGTGGAAAAGGTGCGGGCCCGCATCGAGCCGGACGGGGGAGACGTGGACGTGCAACTCGCCCTCACGTTCATGGATCAGAGTGAAACCGTGCAGCGGCGGAAGCCGGATACGGAGAGCGAGGAGGCCGAGGCCGTCGTCGACAGGGCGCTCAGCAGCAGTGCCATCTACGACGAGTACCTGGATGCCATCGAAAATCGGGTCGAAGAGTTGCAGTGAGGGGACTGACGCCGTCTTGAATCACTCCGTGTCGGCTCAAATGTACCCCGGACTGGTGCGGGAAGACTGATTCGACCGACGTTCTCGGTTGGGATCCACAGGGCCCCAAAATTCGACGAGCTATGCATTTTCGCCTGCCCGAAACACCCGCCTTCTGGAAGGGGCCGGAGAGCACTCAGTCGCGCTCTGAGGGGAGTCGGTACACCCCAGCGTTCTTCTCACCGGCGCTCAGGGCGCTGCGCTCCACCAGCACTGTGCTCCCGATGCACTCCGGGAGTATGTGCTTCGTGTCCCTGACGGAAGGGGCACAGGCAACCGTCGTAGCACGCGTTATAGCTGCTCAAAATGCTGGGTCATCCGGCGGCGGGTCGCCTCGTCGGGCAGGGGGCCATAGCCGGCCCGCATGTTGTCGCGACAGTGCTCGGGATCGGACGTGCCCGGAATTACGCACGTCACCTCGGGGCGGGCAAGGATGAACTTGAGGAAGAACTGGTCCCAGCCGTCAACAAAGGACTGTGCCCACTCGGGCAGCGGCTCATCCTCAACGGCCCGAAACAGTGCCCCGCCCTCGTACGGGCGATTGACGATCACCGCCACGCCGTTGTCTGCCGCAAGCGGAAGCAGGCGTTCTTCAGCCTGCCGCGTCTGGATGGAGTAGGGCAGCTGCACGAAGTCAATGTCCGTCGTGCGAATCACGCGCGCCAGCTCGTCGAACGCACCGGTACGGTAGTGGGTGACGCCCGTGTAGCGGACCCGCCCCTCGTCTTTCCAGCCCTGGAGCGTGTCCAGGTGGGTCTGCCAGTCGACCAGGTTGTGCACCTGCATCAGGTCCATCGGGCGATGGCGCATTTCCTCCATCGATGCCTTCATCTGCTCGATGCCGTCCTGCTTGCCCCGCGTCCACACCTTCGTTGCGGCGAAGATCTTGTCGGTCAGGCCCAGCTCTTTACTCAACGCGCCCACGACCCGCTCGGCGCGGCCGTACATCGGGGACGAGTCGACGACGCTTCCGCCGAGATCCACCATGGTGCGAAGGACGTCCTTGAGCGGGGCTCGGGCCTCCTCAGACGTGCCGACGTTGAACTGCTGCCACGTGCCGAGGCCCACGACGGGCAGCATCTCGCCGCTGCTCGGAATCTCGCGGCGGCGCATGGCGTCGTCTTGGGACGTGCGTGCGCCGGAGTCGTCGACCGCAGTGCGGCCCGACGGGGTCCCCGAGGCTGGCTCGTTGGTGTCGCCGGAGGCCGAGGCCGGAGACCCCACGAGCAGCGGACCGCCAAAGGTGCCTCCGGTGCCGACTACGGCCAGAAGCCGCAGGGCCTCCCGTCGAGAGAGGTTGGAGCTCCGGGCGGCACGGGGAAAAGACATGGGCTGTGAAGCTCCTCACTGAGGGATCGGGGGACAGGGGACGGCGGATCCGCTGGCGGACACGCGCTTCCCATCACCGCGACAGACCGGTCGTCGATGATAACACGAGTGGTCCGTACCGGAACGCGGTCGAAAAGCTCCGGGCTGGAGCGGGACGCTGCACGCAGGGTCCAAACGAAGCGGAAGCGAGCCCCGTCCGTCCCATCGTCCCGAGGCCGTCAGCCCACATCGATCTCCTGCTCGGCCCGCGCGACGTGGTGGAGCACGTCGGCGACGCTGTCCGGGGTCACCGAGATCGTGTCGATGCCAGCCTCCACCAGGAATTCCGCAAAATCGGGATGATCGCTGGGCGCCTGCCCGCAGATGCCCACCGGACAGCCCGCATCGTGGGCCTCCTCGATCAGGTCCGATATCATGCGCGTCACCGACGCGTTGCGCTCATCGAACAGGTAGGTCAGGCGTTCGGCGTCGCGCCCCACACCGAGGACGAGCTGCGTCAGGTCGTTGGTGCCGATGGAGAACCCGTCGAACCGCTCCGCAAATTCGTCGGCCTGCACGATGTTGGAGGGGACTTCCGCCATCACGTACACCTCGAGTCCGTTCTCGCCGCGCTTCAGTCCATTGTTGGCCATCGTGTCGAGCACCCGGTCGGCCTCCTCCGGCGTGCGGCAAAACGGCACCATCACGACCACGTTCGTGAAGCCCATTTCGTCGCGCACCCGCTTCAGGGCCCGGCACTCCAGGGCGAACCCCTCGCGGTAGTCGTCGCTGTAGTAGCGGGAAGCCCCGCGCCAGCCCAGCATGGGATTTTCCTCGTGCGGTTCAAAGGTTCGTCCCCCAATAAGGTCCGCGTACTCGTTGGTCTTAAAGTCGCTCAGGCGGACGATGACGGAGTGCGGGTGCTGTGTGGCGGCAATCGTGGCGATGCCCCGGGCAAGATGGTCCACGAAGTACTCGCCCTTGTTCTGGTACCCCCGTGTCAGCTCTTCGATGCGACGCTGGGCCTCTTCATCCTCGACCTGGTCGAAGTCAACGAGCGCCATGGGGTGCACCTTGATGACGTTGTTGATAATGTACTCCATGCGGGCCAGACCCACGCCCTCCACCGGCAGCTTCCACCAGTCGAGGGCCGCGGCGGGGCTCGCCAGGTTCAGCATCACGCGTGTGTCCGTGTCGGGCAACGCCTCCAGGTCGATCTCCTCCGTCTCGTAGTCCAGACGTCCCTTGTACACGTGCCCCTCGTCCCCGTCCGTGCAGGAGAGGGTGACCGACCGCCCGCTGGATAGCACCTCGGTGGCGGTGCCCGAGCCGATGACGGCCGGGATGCCGAGTTCCCGACTTACGATGGCGGCGTGGGAGGTGCGCCCGCCGCGGTCCGTGATGACACCCCCGGCCTTCTCCAGAATGGGGCCCCAGTCGGGGTCCGTCATTTCCGTGACGAGGATCGCTCCCTCCTCAAACTGATCGGCCTCATCCGTGCTGTCGAGAACACGGGTCTCCCCCGCGACGACGGACCGGCCAATGCCGAGCCCGCTCACGAGCCGATCGCTCTGCTCCGTAAGCTCGTACGTGCGGAGCACATTCGCGGCCTTCTGGGACTGGACCGTTTCGGGCCGGGCCTGCACGACATAAAGCTCGCCCGTCTCCTTGTCTCGAGCCCACTCCACGTCCATAGGACAACCATAGTGCGACTCGATGACGCGGCCCCACCGGGCCAGGGTGAGAATCTCCTCGTCGGTCAACACGAAGCGCCGTCGTTCCTCGTCGGTGGTCTCGACTCGTTTCGTCGTTTTGTCTCTCCCGTCCGCCGAGACGATCTTTTTGGCCTGCTCGCCCTTTGTTTTTTCGAGAATGGGAGTCAGCTCCGCTTCATCCAGGAACGGCGCATACACGGTGTACTGGTCGGGGTTGACGAGGCCTTTGACTACGCTCTCCCCAAGCCCCCAGGCCGCGTTGATGACGGTTGTGTCTGGGAAGCCGGTCTCCGTGTCGACCGTGAAGAAGACTCCCGACTTGTCGGCCCGCACCATCTTCTGGATGCCCACCGAGAGGGCCACCTGCAGGTGGTCGAACCCCTGTTCCTCTCGGTAGCTGATGGCCCGGTCGGTGAAGAGGGAGGCGAAACATCGCTTACAGGCCGCCAGCACGGCGTAGCCGCCGCGCACGCCCAGATAGCTCTCCTGCTGACCGGCAAAACTGGCCTCGGGCAGATCCTCGGCCGTCGCGCTGCTCCGGACCGCCACGTCGACGGCGTCGGCCCTGTAGCCCGCGCTCAGCTCCTGGTAGGCCCCCCGGATTTCGGCGGCGATTTCGCCAGGGAAGGATCCGGTTCGGATCTGCTCGCGGATGGCCGCCCCCGTCTCCTCGAGCGACTGCCGCCCGGCGTTCAGCGCGTCGAGGTGGTTCTGGATCTGCTCGGAGAGATTATTGGCCGCCAGGAAGTGCCGGTAGGTCTCGGCGGTCGTCGCAAATCCATCGGGGACGCGAATGCCTTGCTCCTTGAGGCCCCCAATCATTTCGCCGAGAGAGGCATTCTTGCCCCCGACGAGGGGGACGTCCTCACGGTCGAGGGTGCCAAGGCGCCGTACTACAGTGCCGGTTTTTGGGGTCTTGGTTGGGCGTGGCATGGTAGCAAGAACTTGGAAGAAAGAACATGCGCTTCGTCTGGAACCTGCGCGCGCAGGAAGAACCATTCGGATTAAACGCCGCGGAACCCTCCCCCTCGGCCTCGTTCGCCTCTACACCCGGCGATGGGGCGCGGCACGGAAACGAACGCCCGCGCCGACGACACCCGAACAAGCGAGTTGCATCGTCGTCCCGGACCGTCGGAGTTGCCGGTTCCTCGCCGCCGCAATGGCACCGGTGCCTCCGACAAGACGCCGTTTGCGGATGATGCCACACACTGGCCACGTGCTAGCGAGGACCCTTCCCGATAAGGCCGGTGACTCAAGTCAACCCTGTTCCTGCGCTACATCTAGATGTTAGCCAAGAGAAAGTGGTTTTGGAAGCGCTTCCGAAGTCTGTTACAGGTTCGTCGAGAATGGAACGCCTGCGGAGGTGCGATCCGAGGGGGCATCCCCGGCGGGGCGCGGACTTGAGGCCGTGAGCCCGTTGCGCAGTACAGTCTGGTCGTTGGGGCCGTCCTCGCTGGGCCGTGCAAACGCGTATAATACCAGTCCACTACCAAATGCGACGATCCACTTTGCACGTTTTCACTCCACCAATGGACGAAGCGTCGACCGGGGGCGAGTGGACGAGGTCGTGCTGTTTCAATGCCGGTCGACCCTCTGCATGGTTGTGTGGGGAAGAGTCAGAGTGTTGAGATGATCTGCTCCTTGGCCCATGTGCAAAACCACCCACATCAATCTTCCGCAAAGGGCATAGTAGGCGCGCCGGCAGCGAGCGCGGCGGGCGTCGGGTCAGGACATGCGGGCTATTCGGAGGACGGGAGGGTCACCGCGCCCTGCGCGTACTGATCGGGGCGGCGGTGGCGAAGGAACAGCTGTCGGGCCGGGGCGTCGGCGCGCCGGTCGAGGTCGATCGACGCCTGCAGGATCGCCTCGTCCTCGCCCGGCGCCTGGGCCACGACCCCGCCGAACGGGTCCGTCACGAATGAGCGGCCCGCGAACGGCATGTCGCCCTCCTGGCCCACTCGGTTCGCAAGTGCCGTGAAGAAGCCGTGCTGGAGGGCAGCCACGCGGAGCTCCGCCTCGTACATGCCCTTCGGCCATTCGCCGACCGTGCCGGCCTGGGGCACCGCTACGATCTCGGCGTCCTGCAGGGCCAGCGCGCGCAGGTATTCGGGATAGTGCCGGTCGTAGCAAATGGCCACCCCGAGGCGCCCGACGGCCGTGTCGTACACCGGCGCTCCGGTGTCGCCCGGCGTGTAGTAGCCCTGCTCGTGGAAGCGCTCGTACTCGGTGATGTGCATCATGCGCGTCCGCCCGAGCAGGGTGCCGTCCGCGTCCAGGACCGGCGACGTGTCGAAGGTTCGATCCCCGTCGCGCTCCATCAGGTTGAACACGACGACCACCCCTTGATCGGCGGCCGCCCGGGCCAGGGCATTGGTGGTGGGGCCGGGCACCGGCTCAGCCAGGTCGAGGGCCGACTCGGACCGCTCCGTGACGGGGATCCGGGGGTAGAAGGGCGTAAAGGAGAGCTCCGGAAAGACTACGAGGGTGGCGCCGGCCTCGGCGGCCGTCGCCAGGGCCTGCACCCCGCGCTCCACCGCCTCGGACGAAGAGTCGGCAATGTTGTGCTGTACGAGGGCGATGTTCATGGCAGAAGAGACAATAGGCTGATTGGGACGGAGAGAATTTCGATGTCCCGGTCTGTTCCCTCGGTCCGTGAGGGTGGGGGGAAGAGCGAAACGTTCAGCGAAGCACGGAGGCAACGCCTCTGTGCCCTCACGCTCCGACCTCCACCCGCTGCACGAGTTGACGGGAAACCAGGAAGTCAAGTGCTCGCGCTGGTTCTCATGGGGACGGGTCGACTTGGTCCGGGGCCACGAAGGCATCGGGGAAGGCCGAGCGAGCCGCGTCGAGCACCCGTTCTGCCTGTTGCTCGCTGGCGAACGGCCCGAGCCGGACGCGGTAGAACGGCGCCTTCCATTCGATGTGGACCGCCGTGCTGGACCACTGCGTGTCCTGAACGAGGGGCGGACGGGCGGAGGCCGGTTGCTCCTTCCACCAGCGCTGTCCCCGACCGAGAATCTCGACCGCTTGGTCCTTCTCGTTGGTAAGCTGAAGCTGCACGTGATAGATGCGCGTGCCGGCCTCCGGCGTCGTCGACCCGGAGGAGCGGGTGGACGTGGGCCCCGTGCAGGCGATGAGTAGGCCCCCGCTCAGAAGGAATCCGAGAACGAGAGAGGGGAGGCGCATCGAGCCCCAGCGGGTTGAGTCGTGCATGCAGGATCGGCGAGGGGTCATCGAGAGTCCCCGACATCATGGGATACGCGTCGGTCTGGACCGCTGTTCGGCGGCCGTTGGCTTCTAGCGTTGAGGGCCGCGGAGGAGGAACGGATGACCTCGGTCCTGAGAATTGCAATTCGGGGACCTCCGCTCGATTATTAAGGGCCCGGTCGTCACTTCTTCGGCCCCAACCCCACGGGTTTATGCGCATTCTTCCCGTTCTGCTCCTCGCCCTGGGTCTTCTCGTTCCGGGAGGCTGTCAGTCGCCTCCCGCGCCCCCGTCGGCCGCCGCTGTCGTCGATAGTGCCCGTGCGGCCCATGGCGCGTCCGTGCTTGACCGGGCGGTCGTCACGTTCACCTTCCGGGGCGACACGTACCGCGTCCGACAGGACGATGGACGATACCACTACCGCCGCACCTCCACCGACTCGCTGGGACGGACCGTCGTCGAAGGGCTCACGAACGAAGGGGTGTACCGGGTCGTGGAGGACGACACCGTGTCGCTGTCCGCGTCGGAGCGGGACGCCGTCGAGACCACCGTCAATTCGGTAACCTACTTCGCCCTGCTGCCGGAGCCGCTCGGAGACCCCGCTGTGCAGCCGACCTACAGCGGCCGCGACACGATCGACGGCGTGCCCTACCACCGGGTGAGGGTCACCTTCCAACGGGAGGGAGGGGGCAAAGATTGGCAGGACGTCTTCATGTACTGGTTCCGCACGGACACGCATGCGATGGACTACCTGGCGTACGCCTTCGGCCAGGAGCCGGACGAGGAGCCCGGCACGCGCTTCCGGGAGGCCTACAACGTGCGCCGCATCAACGATGTCCGGATGGCCGACTACCACAACTACACGGTCGACACCCTCTCCGCGGCCCAGATGGCGCAGTACCCTGACCTGTGGGCCCGGGACGCCCTGCAACTCGTCTCCCGCGTCGAGCTCGATAGCGTGCAGGTCCGCCCCCTCCGCTGAGTCCCACATCCTACGCCCAACGCAGAACCCCCCAACGCAAAACGACTAATCCTCGACGCTTGCCATGCGCACTGCGCCCACCGGGTGCCTATCGCTGCTATTCTTGGGCGTACTCTTGCTATTCCCATTCTTCCTGGCCAACGTCTTCCTGGCAGCCTTGGCCAAGCTGGGGCTGGGCCCTACGAGTTCGGTGCTGGTGGCCCTTGGGATTTTCGTGGGCGGGGCGGTCAACCTCCCCGTCACGCGCATCGAACAGACCGAACTCGTGGAGTACCGGCCGACCCCGTTGCTTGGGCTCGACCGTCTGCTCGCACGGCCGGTTCAGCGGCAGTCCTACACGATCATCGCCGTAAACCTGGGGGGGTGCCTTGTGCCGACGGCCCTGGCCGGCTATCAGGTGGGGCGCCTCGCGCTTCAGGCGCCGTCCACCCTGTTTGCGCTCAGCGTAGCCCTGGTGCTCAACGTGGCGCTCTGCTACTACTTTGCCACGCCGGTGCCCCAGCAGGGCATCGCCCTGCAGCCCCTCATTCCCGCGGGGGCGGCGGCACTGACGGGTCTGCTCCTGGCGCCGGAATGGGCTCCCCCCATCGCCTTCTCCGCGGGCGTGCTCGGGCCGCTTATCGGGGCCGATCTGCTGCACCTCGACGACATCGCCGAGATCGGGACCGGCATGGCGAGCATTGGCGGGGCGGGCACGTTCGACGGGGTCGTCCTGTCGGGCCTCGTGGCGACGCTGCTGGTGCCGGGGGCGCTGTGA